>JAQSDS010000453.1 GCA_029946045.1 Rhodoferax sp. | reverse complement strand
AAAATTGTGCAACAACGCTGCCTTTAACGTTGCGGCAAATACGCCAGCAGGGTGTCGCGCCAGTACCGCAGTGTGCGGGCAGATTTCCAGAGCCACCAGAGTTTGCCAGTCCAGGACAGCGCCCGGCGCGGTTTGAGGATCAAGAGCAGCGCCAGCACACCAGCGGGCCATTGCGGATGCTGGTAGACCCAGAGCAGGCTTGCCTTGACCCGGTCGGCCAGGGTGGCGGGGCCTTGCAGGCGCTGCATATCGCTGCGCAATTGCAGACGCAACTCGGTGCTGCGAATCAGCAGGCGCTGCTGGCGTAGCTGAAGCTCATTGGGGTTCATTCGGTGCGCTTTGGGTGACGCTGGCATGGTCGCGTTGCAACTCTGCCAGGCTGGTGCTGAACAGGTTGGACTCGGCGCTGAGCTTGCGCTGAGCCGCTTGCAGCAGCGCCAACCCGCCTGTCAGAAAGAGCAAAGCCAGCACGCCGATGGCGGCCAGACGGTAGCTGTCCCAGAGCAGCAAAATCACAAAGCCGCAAAACAGCACCGCTGCCACCGTCAAACACATGAAGGCAGTCGCACCCCAAAACAGCCCGGCGGCCAGGCGTTGTTTTTCCAGTCCAAGCTCGGTGCCGAGCAGGGCCAGCCGAACCCGCAAGAGTTCAATGACGCTGCCCAAAGATTGCTGCAACTGGCCGAACAGACCGGCGTTGTCGCCTGGCATGTGGTTTAGCGGCGGCTGATCAAAAGGCCGACGACCACGCCAATACCAGCTGCGATGCCGACAGATTTCCAGGGATTTTCATGGACATACACGTCGGTGGCATGGCCTGCCGCCTTGGCTTTTTCCACGGTAGCTTGTTGCAGATGGATCAACTCGGCCTTGGCCTTGCCCATGCGAATGCGCACCCGTTCACGCAGTTGCGCTGCACTTTCGCCGGCCTGGTTGGCGGTGAGTTTCAACAACTCTTCTGCGTCGGCAATACCCTGGTGCAAATCGTCCATGAGTTTGTCTTTGCTGTGTTGCAGGGCGTCAGTCATGATGGTTCTCCTGAAAAGAAAAAACTTGGGCTTTCAGTTTAGTCCTGCGCGAGGATGACGGGTGCGTTTGTGGTCTTTTTTTGCGCCAGCTTTGATAAATCGCATGGCCGTCAGTCCCGGAAAAAGTTGACCGGCAAGCCGGCCACGTCCACCCGCATCGACAAGACACTGCCGGACAGCGGGAAAGCCGCCAACTCTGTGGCGCTGCGGTGGTGCCGGGCGCTGGTGAGGTAGAGGGTTTTGAGGTCTTCGCCACCAAAACATGGCATCGTGGGGCATTGCAGCGGCACGGCAAACTCGGCCAGCAGGCTGCCGTCGGGTGCAAACTGGCACACCCTGCGACCTTCGAACATGGCCACCCAGTAGTTGCCCTGCACATCCACAGCGGCGCCGTCCGGGCGCCCGCGGTAGGTGCCGTTGTTGGCATCTGCAGCGTCTGGCAACCAGCCCTCGGGCTTGGTCTTGAAGCGGGCAAAGACGCGTTGGGCGTTCAGGCTGTTGGTCGCCAGGTCATGGTCCCAAGCCCACACGGTGTGGCTGGGCGTGTCGGCCCAGTACAGGCAGCTGTTGTCGGGGCTCCAGGCCAGGCCATTGGCGGTGGTGGCGGGCTGGTCGGCCGGGCTGAGCATGCACTGCACTTGCGCTGCGCCGTTGCTGGCCATGTCACGGGCGTCGATGCAATAAAGCCCGGCATTTTTCAGCGCGCGGGTCTCGTCGATGGTGCCCACCCAGAACCGCCCCAGCGCATCGCACTTGCCGTCGTTGGCGCGCATGTGTGTCGGGTCATAGTCCAGTGTGGCCAGCAGCTGCAGCGGCCCGCCCCAGGTCTGCGCCCGGAAAATTCCGTGGCGCAGCGCCATCACCAGCCCGCCGTTGGCAGCCGGGGCCATACAACCAGGCTCACTGGGCAGGTCCCAGGTCTCGACCGTGCCCATGTAGATGTTGGCGCGCAGGATCTGCTTGCCCGAAATATCGACCCAGTACAGCATGTGCTCATGCGGATGCCAGAACGGCGACTCGCCCAGCGCGGCCAGGTGTGGGGTGACGGTTTGCCAGGCTTCTGGCGCGTAGGCGGGTTGAACGATCATGTTGGCACCGTGTGGTTTCAATAGCGGCTATTGTGTGCTGGGCTGGAGCAGGGTGAGAGTGCCATAAAAAAGCCGGGCCACATTTTGTGGCCCGGCTATGTGGCTGTTGCTGGATTAACGTGTGCCGAGGAAGATCAGTCCATCCGATTTAGCGCTGTTGAGACCCATGGCGATGAGTTCCCGGTTCACGCTGTCGTAAGTGGCAACGCCTGTAACAACGGTGCCATTGCCTAAGGCGCAGTAATTACCGGTAAAGGTCAACTGAAGGCTGAAGACGTTTTTGCCAGAAGCTCGTGGGGTCGCCGTGCCCGAGGTAACGCAGGTCAGGCTACCTGATACGAAGCTGCTCGAAACGTTGCCGTTGACATCAACAACCACGGTGCTGGTTTGGGGAGCTATGGTGCCAGTCACCGCCCAGCCAGTGTAGCTGCCAGCCAGATTTGCCAGCGATGCAGTTTGATCATAAGAAGAATCGTAGGTGCCGGTAAGTTGGGTACCGTCAGACACATTGAAGCTGATTGTTCCCTTCGTTGAGACACTGCCGGTAAAGGTGCCATTGCCGCTGGTTCTACTGACGAAATTGAAACCTGTGCCGGAGCCCGAAAGCGTTGTGCCGCTGGTACTGGTGATGCCGTAAACAGCTCCCGTCAGTGCACTTGCGTTTCCATATAGTCCCCAAGTTTCCCCGTTCTCCAGGACGGCCAAACTGACCTGGGTACCGTTGCTGGTTGTGCCGTTCCAAAATCCTTCTGCAGATGCTGTGGTGGTCGGTGTTGTTGCTCCGTCCCCACCACCCCCGCCGCAAGCGCTCAAGACCAGTGCCGCAGCCAATGCTGTCAATCGTTTCATTTGTAATTCTCCCTGTGGATCCCCGGCGACATGCCGAGGTGGCATAAATCTTACTCCTAAATAGTCTTAAATAGACTATTCCAAATCAGGGTAGAGCATCCATGCCGTGCCTACCTCCATTTACCACCCCCGTTACCAAGCCCTGCGCCGCGCTATGGAGCTCGCGCGCAAAACTGCTGGGTTAACGCAGGTGCAAATGGCTGAGAAACTCGGGGTTGGGCAGTCCTACGTATCCAAAATTGAGCGCGGCGAAAGCTACGTGGATGTGATGACGCTTGTTGACTGGTATGCGGCTTGTGAATTGAGGCCTGGTCAGGCCCTGGATCAATTGCTGCAAGTAACGCCTGACGACAGCCAGACTGCCTGATCGGCTTGATCGGCTTGATCATCCTGGAAAATGAATATTCAAGGACAAGTGACTAAGCCATCAAGCCTACCGCCAAGCCTTGCGAAAATAAAAAAACCCACCGCAGCCGAAGCCGCGGTGGGTTTCATCCCACGAGGGAAGATGGATTAGCGGCTGTAAGCCGTCTCGCCGTGCGACGTCACGTCCAGACCTTCGCGCTCATGTTCTTCAGAGACGCGCAGACCAATCGTCAGGTCAACGATCTTGAAGGCAACGAACGACACCACACCAGACCAGATCACGGTGGTCAACACCGCCTTGGTTTGAATCCAGACTTGCGAAGCAATGGAGAAGTTGTCGGCAGTCACCATGGAAGCGGTAACCCAATCGGCCACATAGCCGGGGCCGCCCAATGCCGGGCTGTTGAAGACGCCGGTCAGGATGGCACCCAAGATGCCGCAGACACCGTGCACACCAAACACGTCAAGCGAGTCGTCCGCACCGAGCAACTTCTTCAGGCCGTTCACGCCCCACAGACCGGCAAAACCAGACAGGAAACCGATGATCAGCGCACCGCCGATGCCGACGTTACCAGCGGCCGGTGTGATGGCCACCAGGCCCGCCACGCAACCGGATGCTGCACCCAGCATGGAAGCCTTGCCACGCATCAGCGACTCGCCGATGCACCAGGCCAGCACAGCCGCTGCGGTGGCGCCAAAGGTGTTGATGAAGGCCAGGGCGGCAAAGCCGTTGGCTTCCAGCGCAGAACCGGCATTGAAGCCAAACCAGCCCACCCACAGCAGCGATGCGCCCACCATGGTCAGGGTCAGGTTGTGCGGGGCCATCGATTCCTTGCCGTAGCCGATACGCTTGCCAACCATGTAGGCGCCGACCAGGCCCGCCACAGCGGCGTTGATGTGCACCACGGTGCCGCCGGCAAAGTCGAGCGCGCCGGACTGCCATAAGTAACCGGCCTTGGCGTTGAGGCCATCAACCAGGTCGGCGGCGGTGTAAGCGTCAGGGCCCATCCAGAACCACACCATGTGGGCAATCGGGGCGTAGCTGAAAGTGAACCACAGCACCATGAACATCAGCACGGCTGAAAACTTCATGCGCTCGGCAAAGGCGCCGACGATCAGGGCGCCGGTGATGCCGGCAAAGGTCGCCTGGAAAGCGGCAAACACGATCTCGGGAATGACCACGCCCTTGCTGAAGGTGGCGCCATTGGCAAAGGTGCCCGCAGCGTTGTCCCAGACCCCGGCCATGAACAGCCGGTCAAAGCCGCCAAAGAATGCGTTGCCCTCGGTAAATGCCAGGCTGTAGCCGTAGATGAACCACAGCACCACGATCAGCGAGAACGTGACCATGACCTGCATCAGCACCGACAACATGTTTTTGGAACGGACCAGGCCACCGTAGAACAGTGCCAGGCCTGGGACGGTCATCAAAATGACCAACAGGGTGGAAACCATCATCCAGGCGGTGTCGCCCTTGTTGGGTACCGGGGCTGGTGCGGCGGCTGCGACGGCCGGTGCGGCAGGCGCAACGGCGGGTGCGGAAGCGGGGGCTTCAGCCGGCTTGGCCTCGGCCATGGCCGCCACGGGGGCGACTTCTGAAGCGGCGGGTGCTGCAGGGGTTTGTGCCATGGCAACGCCGCCAATCAGCAGACTCAAACCCAAGGTCAGGGAGGCAAGTAGTTTTTTCATGTTGGTGATCTCATGTCTGGTTTAATAGTTAGAGCGCTTCCACGCCGGTTTCGCCGGTGCGAATGCGGACGACCTGCTCGATGGGCGTGACAAAAATCTTGCCGTCGCCGATCTTGCCGGTGCGGGCTGCGCCTTCGATGGTTTCGATCACGCGTTCGACCAACTCGTCGGACACGGCCGCTTCAATCTTGACTTTGGGCAAAAAGTCCACCACGTATTCAGCACCACGGTAGAGTTCGGTGTGACCTTTTTGACGACCGAAGCCTTTGACTTCGGTCACGGTGATCCCCTGCACGCCGATGCCGGAGAGCGCTTCGCGCACTTCGTCGAGCTTGAAGGGTTTGATGATGGCGGTAACAAGTTTCATGCAGACTCCTTGGATAGGTAAACGTCATTGATGCCAGGGGGTTGAAGCTTCATAAGCCCTCCAACGGTTAAATGGACAGGCTTATTAAGCAGAGTTCGTGCCAGAGTTATTTGAAGCCAGCAAATCAGGTGGGCTGCCATGCGAGCGACGCTTTGCGCTAAGATATCTGTATAAAAAAACAGCTTGCACCAAAACGGTGCAAAACTGCCCATCGTGCGCAGAGAAACGCACTTTTAAAAGCGAGGTCATTCCATGAGTTTGTCTTTGGTGCAAAGCCGGGCCTTGCTGGGGCTGGAAGCCGCGTCCGTCACGGTCGAGGTGCACTTGGCCAATGGCTTGCCCAGCTTCACGCTGGTGGGTTTGGCCGACGTTGAAGTCAAGGAAGCACGTGAACGGGTGCGTTCAGCGCTGCAAAACTCGGGGCTCGAATTTCCAGGTAACAAAAAGATCACGGTCAATCTGGCACCCGCCGACCTGCCCAAGGACTCCGGCCGTTTTGATTTGCCGATTGCGCTGGGCATTTTGGCGGCCAGCGGTCAGATCGATGCCAGCAAGCTGGCGGGTTATGAGTTTGCTGGTGAACTGTCGCTGTCTGGCGAATTGCGCGCGGTGCGTGGTGCGCTGGCCATGAGCCTGGCATTACACGCCGGCCATGTTGTTACGCGGCTGGTGTTGCCGCCGGGTAGCGCCGAAGAAGCCGCGCTGGTGCCTGACGCGCAGGTCTACCGGGCGCAGCATTTGCTCGATGTAGTCCAGCATTTTCTGCCGCAGGCCGCGGATGCCCCGGCGCTTGAGCCTGCCAGCGGCTGGAGCCGGGTTAGCGCTGCCGTACATATACAAGAGGCGCAGTACCTGGACATGGCCGATGTCAAGGGCCAACTGGGGGCCAAACGGGCGCTCGAGATTGCCGCCGCCGGTGGCCACAGCCTGTTGCTGACCGGGCCGCCGGGTTCGGGCAAGTCGATGCTGGCGCAGCGTTTTGCCGGCCTGTTGCCGCCCATGAGCACCGACGAGGCGCTGCAAAGCGCCGCCATTGCCAGCCTGGGTGGGCGTTTCGTGCTGGCGCAATGGGCGCAGCGGCCCACCTGCCATCCGCACCACACCGCCAGTGCCGTGGCGTTGGTGGGCGGGGGTTCGCCGCCGCGCCCGGGCGAGATTTCGCTGGCGCACCATGGCGTGTTGTTTCTTGACGAATTTCCGGAGTTTTCCCGGGCCGCGCTGGAAGCCCTGCGTGAGCCGTTGGAGACCGGGCGCATCACCATTTCCCGGGCCGCGCGGCGGGCCGATTTTCCGGCCCAGTTCCAGTTGATTGCAGCCATGAACCCCTGTCCCTGTGGCTACCTGGGCTCGACACAAAAGAGCTGCCGCTGCACCCCCGACCAGGTGGCGCGTTACCAGGCCAAGCTCAGTGGCCCGCTGATTGACCGCATTGACTTGCACGTGGACGTACCCGCTGTTGCCAGCACTGACCTGCTGCAGGCGCCCGCCGGCGAGTCAAGTGCCGACATCCGCGCGCGCTGCACCGCGGCACGCGCGCGCTCGGTGGCGCGCCAGGGCGTGGCCAACCAGGCTTTGCAGGGGCAGGCTATGGAGCGGCATTTGCTGCTCGACGACGCAGCTGCCAAATTTCTCAACGTGGCGGCCACCCGCCTGGGCTGGTCCGCGCGCAGCACGCACCGTGCCCTCAAGGTGGCGCGCACCATTGCCGACCTAGCCGGCGCCCACAGCACCCAGGTCACGCATGTGGCCGAGGCCATGCAGTACCGGCGGGCTTTGCGCACGTCCTAGCCGGCGTCGATCATGTCTTCTACGCGCTTTGATGCCTATTTTGTATTGCGCCTGTCGCTGGCGCAGCTCATCAGCTGGGGCAGTGTTTTTTACCTGTTTTCCCTGCTGATTGAGCCGCTGGAACGCGACTTGGGTCTGAGCCGCGCGCAGGTCTCGCTGGCGTTCAGCCTGGGCTTGTTGGCCGAAGGCTTGATGGCCTACCCGGTGGGCCGCTGGATCGACCGTGGCCATGAGCGCCTCGTGATGACAGCAGGTTCCTTGCTGGCCGGACTGGGCCTGCTGCTGCACAGCAGGGTGAGCAACCTGGCGGGCTTGTACGCGGTCTGGCTGCTGTTGGGGGCGGCCATGGCTGCGGTCTTGTATGCGCCCGCCTTTGCCTTGCTGACACGCCGTTTTCCGCACGACTTTCGCCGCGCCATCATCACGCTGACGTTTCTGGGCGGGCTGGCCAGCACCGTGTTTATGCCACTCACGGCCTGGCTCATGCATGTTTTTGGCTGGCGTGAGGCTCTGGTGCTATTGGCGCTGTTGCACCTGCTGCTGTGCGCGCCGCTGCATTGGCTCACTTTGCCCGGGGCACCCGTGCCGGCGCGGTCTGCGTCCCACGTGGTGGATGCTCTTGTGCCGGGTTTGCAGCCGTTGCTGCGCAGCGCGCCGTTCCTGTTGGTGGGTGTTTTTACGGTGGCGATGATGTCGGTCACGGTGGCCATCCCGGCCCACATGGTGAGTTTGCTGCGTGAAAACGGCTTGCCCGAGTTCTGGGTGATTGCGCTGCCCGCCGCCATCGGCGCGGTGCAGGTGCTCGGGCGCCTGTTGCTGTATTTCTTTGAGCACCATGCCGACCTGCACCGGGTGAACCGGCTGGTACCGTTGCTGATCCCGCTGGGCGTGCTGGTGCTGCTCATGGCCCCGGCTCTCGTACCCTGGCAAGTGGTGGCGGTGGGCCTGTTTGTGCTGATCTACGGGCTCGGCAATGGCATGCTCACCATCGTCAAGGGCACGGCCATCGCACACTATGTGAGCCGTGACCATGTTGCCACGCTGAACGGCGCTTTGGGCGTGCCGCTGGCGCTGGCACGGGCGGCGGCACCACTGCTGCTGGGTGTGCTGTGGTCGCCACAGGCTGGTTACAGCCACGGCTTGTGGCTGCTGCTGGGTTTGAGTGTGCTGGGCGTGGGCGCACTGATGCTCGCGCAGCGCCTGAGTTTGCGCCTGGGTGCGCCGCCGTCGTCTGACCTCAGCGCTTGACGTTGGGCGCTGTGTCGCTGTCGGAAGTGTCCGGCTTGGACATGTCGCGCTGCGGAGCGCGTGCCACGGCGGGCTCGGACGTGCGCCGCGGAACGCTTCGGGGCTTCTGGCTGTCAACGAGCGGATCGTTCGCCGCAGGCGTGGGCGGCAGCGGGGTGGCTAAGGGGGTCGGTTCGGTAGCCGCGCTGGCTACCGCAGGCCTTGCATCGGTCGGCGGCGCGTCCAATGCGGGCAAGACCACCAGGCGTGGCTCCTCGGGCGTGGCCTGGCTGCGAATCAGCGTCGCCCCCATGAGCAGAACAATGGTGGTCACCACCGCCACGCCGGCCCACAGCAGCTTGTTGCTGCCTGCTTTGTGTGGGACATTGCGCTGTGCGTTCATGGCTTTTGACGGCGACCGCTTTACAAGTTAGGCGCCAGCAGGCGCTGCAGCTCGCGCTCATGCATGTTGCGCCGCGCCGTCAGGTCCTTGAGCTGGTCATCGCCAATTTTCCCGACATTGAAATAGCTGCTGTCGGGGTGTCCAATATAGAAGCCGCTGACGCTGGCCGCCGGGTTCATGGCCAGGCTCTCGGTCAGCGTCATGCCGATGTCGGCGCATTGCAGCAAGGCAAACATGTCTTTTTTCACGCTGTGGTCGGGGCAGGCCGGGTAGCCGGGCGCCGGGCGGATGCCCTGGTATTTTTCGGCAATCAGCTCGGTGGCCGCCAGCGCCTCGGTGGGCGCGTAGCCCCACAAGTCGGTGCGCACTTTTTTGTGCAGGCATTCGGCAAAGGCTTCGGCCAGCCGGTCGGCCAGGGACTTGAACAGGATGGCGCTGTAGTCGTCGTGTGCCGCCAGAAACTGGGCTTCTTTTTTCTCGCTGCCAATGCCTGCAGTGACCGCAAAGACGCCGACATAGTCTGGTGCGGCGGTTTTGGGTGCGACAAAGTCGGCCAGGCAGCGGCTCGGGCGCATGACACCGTCGATCTCTTCCTTGGCGGCTTGCTGGCGCAGACCGTACCAGGTCATGGCCACCGTGCTGCGGCTCTCGTCGGTGTACAAGGCGATGTCGTCGTCATTGACGCTGTTGGCGGGGTAAATACCCAGCACCGCATTGGCGCTGAGCCAGCGGCCTTCGACAATTTTCTTCAGCATGGCCTGACCGTCGGCATACACCTTTTTGGCCTCGGCACCCACCACTTCGTCGTCCAGAATCGCCGGAAACGGACCGGCCAGGTCCCAGGTCTGGAAGAACGGGCCCCAGTCGATGAAGTTGGCCAGTTCACCCAGGTCAAAGTTCTTGAAGACGCGTTTGCCGATGAATTTGGGCGTGGTCGGCTGGTAGGCCGTCCAGTCGATGGGCGTCTTGTTGGCGCGTGCTTTGGCCAGGGGCCACAGCGGCGTCTGTTTCTTGTTGGCGTGCTGCTGGCGCACGCGTGCGTAGTCGGTGTCGAGTTCTTTCACGAACAGCTGCGCGCCTTCACCGAGCAAACTTTGCGCCACGCCCACGCTGCGCGAGGCATCGGGCACGTAAACCACCGGGCCGTCGTAATGGGGCGAGATCTTGACCGCGGTGTGGACCCGGCTGGTGGTGGCGCCGCCGATCAGCAGCGGCATTTTGCGCAAGCGAAAGTAATCGTCTTTCTGCATTTCGGCGGCCACGTACTGCATTTCTTCCAGGCTGGGCGTGATCAGGCCTGACAGGCCAATGATGTCGGCACCCTCGGCCTTGGCACGCGCCAGGATCTCGTGGGCCGGCACCATCACGCCCATGTTGACCACGTCAAAGTTGTTGCATTGCAAGACCACGGTGACGATGTTCTTGCCAATGTCATGCACGTCGCCCTTGACGGTGGCAATGATGATCTTGCCCTTGGTCTGCACGTCGCGCCCGGCGGCTTCGTCGCGCAATTTTTCTTCTTCAATGTACGGAATCAGGTGCGCCACGGCAGATTTCATGACACGCGCGCTCTTGACCACCTGTGGCAAAAACATCTTGCCCTGGCCAAACAGATCACCGACGATGCTCATGCCGGCCATCAGCGGGCCTTCGATGACGTGCAGCGGGCGACCGCCCCGGGCCACAATGGCCTGGTAGGCTTCTTCGGTGTCGGCCACAATGAAGTCGGTGATGCCATGCACCATGGCATGGCTCAGGCGCTGCTCGACCGTGACCGGGTGCTCAGGCGTGCCGCGCCATTCGAGTTTTTTCGACTCGTCCTTGGCGCCGCTTTTCGCCCCCTCGGCAATCTCGACCAGGCGTTCACCGGCGTCCGGGCGCCGGTTCAGCACCACGTCTTCAACGCGCTCGCGCAAGGTCGGCTCCAGGTCGTCATAGACGCCGACCATGCCGGCGTTGACGATGCCCATGTCCATCCCCGCTTGAATCGCGTGGTACAGAAATACGGTATGAATCGCCTCGCGCACCGGGTCATTGCCGCGGAAGCTGAACGACACATTGGAGACACCGCCACTGACCTTGGCACCCGGCAGGTGCTCCTTGATCCAGCGCGTGGCGTTGATGAAGTCGACGGCGTAGTTGTTGTGCTCTTCAATGCCGGTGGCAATGGCGAAGATGTTGGGGTCGAAGATGATGTCTTCCGCTGGAAAACCCACCTCGTCGACCAGGATGTGATAAGCGCGTTCGCAGATCTGGATTTTGCGCGCGTAGGTGTCGGCCTGCCCTTGTTCGTCAAACGCCATCACCACGGCGGCGGCGCCATAACGGCGCAGCAGTTTGGCTTGCTGTTTGAAGGCTTCCACGCCTTCCTTCATGCTGATGGAGTTGACTACCGGCTTGCCCTGCACGCAGCGCAGGCCGGCCTCGATCACACTCCATTTGCTTGAGTCGATCATCACCGGCACGCGTGAGATGTCGGGCTCGGAGGCAATCAGGTTCAAAAAACGCACCATGGCGGCCTGGCTGTCGAGCATGGCCTCGTCCATGTTGATGTCGATGATCTGGGCGCCGTTCTCGACCTGCTGGCGCGCCACGCTCAGCGCCTGTTCATAGTCGCCGTTCAGGATCATGCGGGCAAACGCCTTGGAGCCAGTGACGTTGGTGCGCTCGCCGATGTTGACGAAGGTCGCCGTCTGCGCAGACGGTGCAATACCTATCGTCAGCGGCTCCAGACC
Source organism: Rhodoferax sp. (assembly GCA_029946045.1). Taxonomy (GTDB): domain Bacteria; phylum Pseudomonadota; class Gammaproteobacteria; order Burkholderiales; family Burkholderiaceae_C; genus Rhodoferax. Next base: position 46 of record JAQSDS010000453.1, on the reverse strand, counting down.
GGACAATTTCATGGGGGGGACAAAGACGTCAGACATGCAACTCACC
>JAQSDS010000452.1 GCA_029946045.1 Rhodoferax sp. | reverse complement strand
GGTTCAGTTGTTCTTCTTTTTCTTCGCTTTGCCGGCCATCGGTCTGCGCTGGTCGCCTTACACCGCAGCGCTGACGGCGATGGTGATTAACCTCGGTGCCTACGCCACTGAGATCATCCGTTCCGGAATCGAGTCGATTCCCAAGGGGCAGATCGAGGCAGGCTTGGCGTTGAGCCTGAGACCGCTGCAGGTTTTTCGCCTGATCATCCTGAAGCCAGCGATGCGCGCCATTTTTCCCGCGCTGAGCAGCCAATTCATCCTGTTGATGCTCAGCTCGGCCGTGGTCTCGGCGATCTCGGCCGATGACTTGACTTCGGTGGCCGCCAACCTGCAATCGCAAACTTTTCGGAGCTTCGAGATCTACATCGTTGTCACCCTGATTTACCTGGCGTTGGCACTTGCTTTCTCCGGAATTTTCCGGCTCATTCAGCGCCGCGCGCTGTCCTACCCAGACCGTCGGTGAACCAGGACTCGTCATGCGCACATTCAGTATCCAAGATGTCTGGTTCATTCTGCAGGCTGCTCAGTGGACCATCGGGCTTTCCATGATTGCTTTTTTGGGCGGTGCCATCGGTGGCTTGTCCGTGGCGCTGGCACGCACCGCTGACAACCTGGTCGCGCAGCGCTTGGCCACGGTCTTCATTCAGGTCTTTCAGGGCACGCCGCTGTTGATGCAATTGTTTTTGGTGTTCTTCGGCGCGCCGGTGCTGGGCTTCGACATCAGTCCCTGGTCGGCAGCGAGCGTTGCACTGGTATTGAATACCAGCGCCTTTCTCGGCGAGATCTGGCGAGGGTCGATCCAGGCCGTGCCACGCGGGCAGTGGGAGGCCGCCGAGGCGCTGGGACTGAGCTACCTGGCGCGCATGCGCCGTGTGGTGCTGCCCCAGGCCTGGAAGATTGCCTTGCCACCCACCGTGGGCTACATGGTGCAGGTGATCAAGGGGACTTCGCTGGCCGCCATCATCGGATTCACTGAGATCACCCGTGCCGGGCAGATCATCAATAACGCCACATTCCAGCCGCTGATCGTTTTCAGCGTGGTTGGAGCCACCTATTTCGCGCTGTGCTGGCCTCTGTCCTTATGGGCCGGACGCATCGAGAAACAAAGCGCCGCCATGCAGGCGCGCTAAACCTTGACCTCAACCCTGGAGACATGACCATGACCCGATTCAACCGCCGTCAACTTTTTGCCACCACCGCTGCCATCGCCTGCAGCACCCTGCTCGCCGCCTGGGCACCCAGTGCCTTGGCACAGAGCGCCGACGAGATCAAGAAAAAAGGCTCGATCACCATTGGCATGTTGGTTGACTTCCCGCCCTACGGCACGGTCGATACGGCCAACAAACCTGACGGCTACGATGCTGACGTTGCCAAGCTGCTTGCCAAAGACCTGGGCGTGACGCTCAACCTGGTCCCCGTGACGGGCCCGAACCGTATCCCCTTCCTGTTGACCAACAAGGTCGATGTGCTGGTCGCTTCACTTGCGGTGACGCCAGAGCGTGCCAAGCAGGTGCAGTTCTCGCGTCCTTACTCAGCTGCAACGATCGTGCTTTACGGAGAAAAGAAGAAAAATATCAAGACGCCAGCTGACCTCAAGGGTGTTCGTGTCGCTGTCGCGCGCGCCAGCACGCAAGACACTACGCTGACCGCCATGGCACCCGAAGGCACCGAGATCCGCCGCTTCGACGACGATGCTTCCGCCATGCAGGCCTTGCTGTCCGGTCAGGTCGACGCCATCGGCTGCTCCACAACCGTGGCCGCACAGATCGCCAAACGCGCTGGCGATGCGTACGAAAACAAGCTGATCTTGAAGCAGCAGCTGATGGCCGTAGCCATGCGCCAGGAACAGCCTGATCTGCTCAAGACCATGAACGACTTCGTCGCCCGGAATACCGCTAACGGCGAGCTCAACAAGCTTTACCAGAAGTGGCTGAAGGCAGACTTGCCAGCCATGCCGGTCAACTAAAACCACCACGTCAAAAACCGGAGGCCGCATGCGCACTGAGCCCATCATCCGTATCGAAAAGATCAACAAATGGTACGACCATTTTCAGGTGTTGACCGACATTGATCTGGACGTGCATCAAGGTGAGCGCATTGTCATCTGCGGGCCTTCGGGTTCTGGCAAATCGACGCTGATCCGATGCATCAACCATCTCGAGAAGGTGCAGCAGGGCACCATTGTGGTCAACGGCATCGAGCTCACGGGCCACCAGCGCAAGAACGTCGACGCGGTGCGTCGCGAAGTGGGCATGGTGTTTCAGCAGTTCAACCTGTTCCCGCACCTCACCGTGCTTCAAAATTGCATGCTGGCACCGATGCACAGCAAGGGTGTCGACAAGGCCGAAGCTGAAGCCACAGCAATGAAATACTTGAAGCGGGTGCGTATCCCGGAGCAGGCCGCCAAGTACCCAAGCCAGCTCTCCGGGGGGCAGCAGCAGCGTGTGGCTATCGCGCGTGCGCTTTGCATGAACCCAAAGGTGATGTTGTTCGATGAGCCAACCTCGGCACTTGACCCCGAGATGGTCAAGGAAGTGCTAGACACCATGATCAGCTTGGCCGAAGATGGCATGACGATGCTGTGCGTCACGCACGAAATGGGCTTCGCGCGCAGCGTCGCCGACCGGGTGATCTTCATGGCCGACGGTCGTATCCTCGAAGAAGCGCCTCCTGCCAAGTTTTTCTCCAAGCCCGAGCACCCGAAACTGCAGGCCTTTCTGGGTCAGATTCTCAGCTCCCACGGCCACACGCCAACGCCAGAGTTGGCATGAGCCTGGATGTCGTCACTTTTGGCGAGGCGATGCTGTTGCTGGTGGCAGATCGACCCGGTCCGCTGGAAGATGCCGAGAGCTTCGTCAAGCGCACCGCGGGTGCTGAGACCAACGTTGCGATCGGCCTCGCCCGCCTTGGCGTCAAGATCGGTTGGGCCAGTCGGCTTGGCACCGACTCGATGGGCCGCTACCTGCTACGGGCCATGCAAGAAGAGGGCATGGACTGCTCGCACGTGGTTTGCGACCCGACTCAGCAAACCGGTTTTCAGTTTAAAGGTCGGGTTGCGGGTGGCGGTGACCCGCCGGTCGAATATCACCGCAAGGGCTCTGCCGCCAGCCTTTTTCATCCTGAACAGATCGACGAACGCTGGCTAACTTCGGCTCGCCATTTGCATGTGACAGGTGTGTTTCCGGCGCTGTCGGACAACTGCCTCGCCACCACGCAGCGCAGCATGCAACTGATGCGTGCGGCCGGCAGAACGATCTCTTTTGACCCAAACCTGCGCCCAACGCTATGGCCCACACCCGAACGCATGCGCGAGGTGATCAACGGCCTGGCAGCACAGGCCGATTGGGTCTTGCCCGGCATGGAAGAAGGTTTATTCTTGACCGGCGCTGACACGCCTGAAGGCGTTGCACGCTTTTATCGTGATCTTGGTGCCAAGCTGGTGGTGGTGAAGCTCGGCCCCGAGGGTGCCTACTTTGACGGCGAGGCTGGTAGCGGGCACGTGCCCGGTTTTCCGGTGCCGCAGGTGGTCGATACCGTGGGCGCGGGCGACGGTTTTTCGGCGGGCGTCATCAGTGGCTTGCTCGAAGGCTGTAGTGTGGCCAAGGCTGTCAAGCGTGGCGCCTGGATTGGCGCGCGCGCCGTGCAAGTCTTGGGTGACACCGAAGGCTTGCCCACACGCGCTCTGCTGGACGAGGCCGGGTTGTGATGCGAAAAAATGTGCTCGTCTTTCGTGAGCTGCCTGATGATCAGTTGGCCCGCTTGCAGGCCGCGCACCAAGTCACGGTTGCCAACCCCCGGGTGGCTGAGCAGCGCGACGCTTTCTTTGCTGCCTTACCGGCAGCCCAAGGGCTGATCGGGTCGAGTTTTTCCATCGACGAGTCTGTGCTGGCACAAGCCCCATGGCTCGAAGTGGTGTCGAGCATCTCGGTGGGCGTGGACAACTACGACCTCCAGGCATTTAGGCAGCGCGGCATCGTGTTAACCCATACGCCAGGGGTGCTGACCGAGACAACCGCCGACACCATCTTTGCGTTGGTCATGGCAAGCAGCCGACGCATCGTGGCATTGGCCAACCTGGTTCGGGAAGGTCGTTGGACAAGCAACATCGACACCTCTCTTTTTGGCTGGGATGTGCACGGAAAAACGCTGGGTATTGTCGGTTTTGGGCGCATTGGCCAGGCTGTGGCCCGACGTGCCGCACTGGGTTTCGGCATGCCTGTGCTGTACAGCAACCCACGCGCTGTGGAACTGCCCGAGCTGATCGGGCGCATGTCGCATGTCTCGCTGGACACCTTGCTGCCCCGTGCCGACATTGTGGTGTCGACGGTACCGCTCACCGATAGCACCCGCGGCATGATGAATGCGCAGCGTTTTGCTTCAATGAAACGCGGTGCGATCTTTGTCAACGGCTCGCGCGGTGCCGTGGTGGACGAGACAGCCTTGCTGGCCGCGCTCGACAGCGGACAGCTGCGAGCGGCGGGTCTTGACGTGTTTGCGGTCGAGCCCTTGCCTTTGGACTCACCCTTGCGCATCCATCCACATGTCACCGCTCTGCCGCACATTGGCTCCGCCACCCACGAGACACGTTACGCCATGGCCGAACTCGCAACCAGCAACCTATTGCAGGCTTTGGCTGGGCAACGCCCCACTTGCACCGTGGCGAACCATGCTGCTGGCAGCATAAAAATTCTGGGTGACTCTGATCGCTTGCGTTAGGATTTTGAAGTCTTTAATGATTACGGCGGTCCGATTCCCTGCGCTCAAGGGCTCTGCGCTCAGCCGCCTTGCGGTCGGCTGCCCGGCGATTGGCCGCATTACGATCGGCCGCCTTGCGATCGGCGGTTCGCCGATCGGCAGCGCGCCGATCGGATTCTCCACGTACTTGATTTTGGCGAAAAGACCGTCTCATCCACCAAATGAACGCGCCGGCAGATATCAGTAAACCGCCACTCAAGTTTGACCAGCCGCTGTCAAAATTAACGATAGTGACAACCCCGCCAATGACATAAACATATGGCAGAGCCTCATACAGCCAGTCAGGTTTGTGAAAATCAAGCAAGTGTGAAACGTCAGAAAATAATTTCGAGGATTCTAATGGACCTGCCTAGCCTCTGCGGTATCGATAGGAAATCTCACGTCTGCATGGACCCAATCACGTCGTCCACGGTACCTCCAAAGAAAAAGCCTGCTACCGATGAAGTAGCAGGCTTTCTTTATAAATGGATCTATTGGTGGTGGGAACTGAGAGATTCGAACTCTCGACCTACGGATTAAGAGTCCGCTGCTCTACCAGCTGAGCTAAGTTCCCGTCTTCACGTAGCGTCGCGCACCGTGAAGAGGTCGAATTCTAGCAGCACTGGCTGGCGCTCTCAGGCTGGCGGCGGGCGAGGGTGCTGCGGTGATGGCTGACGGACGCGGTGCCATGACGCCCTTGAGCGACTATTTACAGCCGGCTTAACAGCTCTGCTTTTTTTGCGGCATATTCCTGATCGCTCAAAATGCCACGGTTTTGCAATGCCGCGAGCTTCTCGATACTGGAAAAAATGTCGCTGTCACCGGCTGGGTAGGTTGATGCGTTGTTCGACATTGACTGAGGGGCAGGCGGCGCAAAGTTGTTGTTGTAGCTTGGCGTGAAGGTTGGCGCTGCTGGGGCCATAGGTGGCTGGCCATTGATGCTGATCACTGGTAAGCGGGCTAAATCGACGTAACCATACTGGCTGGAAAAAGTCAGCGAGTAGCCACCGCTTTGCTGCTGCGACACGCCGCCAATCTGGTGATCCAGCGTGTCATAGACGATGACTTGGCCGTTGGACTCGATGGCCAGACGGTGCGCCTGTGAAAACCAGGCATAGCGCATGCCATTTTGTCCACCTGAGCTGTTGGGAAACTTTAGATCTGGCCCCCACCAACTGGGTGGCGCGGGTGCAAATAGGCTGTTTGGGTTGGAGCCATCCGATCCGCCGCCAAAGCCGTTGTAGGAGGTGTTGCCACCTTGGCTCTGGCTCTGAAAGCTGCCGCTGCGAATCAGGTCGGATTGGCTGGAGATCAGGCGGGCCAATTCGGCGCAAAGGTTGTCGACGCGACCTTTGAGATAATTGTTGAACATGTCGCCAATCATGGTCATCCCGCCTTGCATCCATTGGCCGGAGCCGCCGAACTCGGGGTGGCTGAACTGCGCCATGCTGCCATTACCGTTGATGACGGAATCCAGCATGGACTGCACAGCCTCAAAGCTGAAGCCGTGGCGTTGGGCGATGTCCTGGACGCGCTGGACGCCATTGGGTGAAAGTTGGGGCATGGGAGACCAAAGTTATAGGGAAAGCACGAAATGATGACCTTGCGCCATCATGGGGAAGGGGCACTTAAGAGCCCGCTGCTCTACCAGCTGAGCCAAGTTCCCGTCTTCACGTAGCGTCGCTTGTCGTGAAGGACCTGCATTTTAGCAGCACTGGCTGGCGCACTCGGGAGGCGGCAGGCCTGGTGTGCGCTGACGTGTGGTGTGTCCAGGGTTCGGCAGGGCGATAAGAGAACAGCCTTCTTCTACCCACAGTAAGGTCAAGGCAAATATCGGGCATGATGTTGGCTCACTTGGGGCATACGTTTGTGACACTAACCTGAATGAGGAGACTGGTCTATGTTGTATCTTGCGCGCTTCGTTCTCGCCACGCTGATTGGCACGACCTTGATACCGTGGGCGGGTGCGACTGGTGCTGCCCCAGAGGTCGTCGCGACACCGGCACTGGTGTCATTTGCCTCTCAGGAAGGTTTGACACGCCTGGCACGATCAACTGCCAAGACCGATTTTGCTGCGCTCGCCAACCAATTTGAGCCGCAGTCCAATGGCGCCTTTTGTGGCCCGACTACGACGGCGATCGTACTCAATGCCATCAACGTCGAAAGCAGCGTTCTGCCGCGCGACCACAGCCGCTTGCGCCCGGCGGACCTGGCTTTTTTGCCGAAGAGTGTCGATCTCTCGTTGCCGCGTTTTACACAAGACAATGTCATCCTGGCTGGCAGCAAGACACGTGCCCAGGTCTTTGGCGAGCCGACCCTGATCAATGGCAAACAGGTCATGGATGTTGGATACCAGCTGCGTCAACTCGACCAAATGCTTCGCGCCAACGGTCTGATGACTGAACTCAAGGTGGTGGACGACATCAAGCCGATGGAGGAAATCCGGGCTGACCTGAAGAGCGCCCTCGAGCAGAGTGGGCGGTACGTTGTTGTCAACTACAAACGCTCGGCCATTGGACAGAAAGGTGGGGGTCACATTTCACCGCTGGGTGCCTACGACGCGGCGTCGGATTCCGTGTTGATCCTCGATGTCAACCCCACAGCCGCTGGCTGGGTCTGGATTCCCGTGGCCACTCTGGCTGCCGGAATGCGCACTTTTGATACTGTTGAAAACCGGGGTTACATTTTGGTGCGTGCGCCTTAAGGGCGGTGTTCAGGTGAGCCTGACCCAGCCTTTAGCGGCGTGGGCGGCGTTGGGGTCGGGCACTTGTGGATTTCGCGTTTACCATCCGCAGGGTAAAACGCCTATTCCGTGCAGCTTCAGGAGAATTGACCATGACGACAGGAACAGTCCGACTTCATCGCGTGCTCCGCGCCAAACCCGAGAAGATTTATCGGGCCTTTTTAAACCCGGAGGCCATGTCGAAATGGCTTGCGCCTTATGGTTTTACCTGCAAGGTAGACCATATAGACGCCCGCGTTGGCGGCAGCTTCAAAATGTCGTTTGAGAACTTTTCCACCGGCATTGGCCACGCTTTCGGTGGCGAATATCTTGAACTGGTGCCGGGCGAACGCCTTCGGTACACCGACAAGTTTGACGATCCGAACCTGCCCGGTGCCATGCAAGTGACGGTGTCCATCAAACCGGTGTCGTGTGGTTCCGAGCTGTCGATTGTGCAAGAGGGCATACCAGAAGTCATTCCGCTGGAAATGTGTTATCTCGGCTGGCAGGAGTCGCTCGCGCAACTGGCAAATCTTGTCGAGCCGGAGATTCCCGGGTAAAGAAGCAACGTCGCTTTCTGCAATCGTCCGCCAGGACGCTCAATAAGAAGGATCACGCCATGGAAAAGCCATCTGGATTTGTGAGCTTCATGCCCACTGCGACCGTTTTGACGACGTTCTTATGCCTGATGCCTTTGGCATTTGGACAAGGTGCCAACCGCTTGCCCGCTGAACTTATTTACCGTGATTGGCTCAAGCCGCCATTCAAGTGGGCAACAGTCGACAAGGGCTCTGGTGTGGTGCGTGAGTTGCCCGATGCTCCCCCCGCGTTGCGTGACCATTTGAAGTCAACCATTGACGACGCAAAGGCCTTGGTGGAACGCAATGACGTCATCGGTCTTCTCTTGTTGGAGCAGGACGGTAGTGTCCTCTTTGAGGCGTACAAGCAGGGCGCTGCGGCCAGCGATCGAATGATTGGCTACTCACTTTCAAAAAGCGCAACCTCCGTGGCGATAGGACAGGCGCTGTGTGATGGTGTGCTGCCATCCATTGACGATCCCGCCGAGCGCCATGCTGACGTTCTGAAGGCCACCGCGTATGGCGCGGCCACCATCAAAGAACTGCTCACCATGTCCAGCACCGGAAAAGTGCCCGAAGCGGCGGGTCAGCCGGTCGCAGGCTGGACGACTGCGTTGTTGCGCACGCAATCACGAACGATTCGGGAGGGTTTGACCGAATACGGCTCAGGCGGCAAAGATGCGTCCAAGCGTGGCTATTTTGAGTACAAAAATTTTGATGCCTATGCCTTGGGCTTTGCAGCGTCTGGTGCGTCAAAGCAAGCGTTTCATGCCTACTTTGCCCAAGCTGTCTGGCAAAAGATGGGCGCAGAGTCTGACGCGGCTTGGTTAGTTGATCGCAATGGCGACACAGCCACGGCAGAAGGATTTGGCGCCCGACTGAGAGATTGGGGTCGATTTGCACTGTATGTGCGTGACGGGGTGACCACTGGCGACGGGAAAAACACTTGCCTGAGCCGCTACCTCAAGGACGCAACGACGACCAGAATTTCTAATGACTCTGGTCGTATTTCCAAAGACTTCCGTGGCTATGGGTATATGTTCTGGAACGACAACTGGATGATCAAGCAGCCGTCTTTCTGGATGACAGGATTTGGGGGGCAACGCATTGGCGTTGATCTGCGAAGTGGCAGAACATTGGTGCTGATTTCAAACGCCGAGGACTTCATGCCAGCCGTCTACCGGGTTTTCGACAAATGGGCACAGCAATAATTGCCCTCGGGATTCAAGCTTCGCCTGCGGTCGTCGCATATCATATTGCCATGGCGTCAGTCCAAAACTCAAAATTGCGGCAAGCAACGACCAACACGGTAACTCCAGCTTCCCAAGATGCAATTCCTTGACTTTCGCACAGTATTGATCAGTTACATGATCACCAACTTGATTTGCGTGGTGGTCATGTACACGCTGTGGCGGCAGAATCGTGCGCATTCGAAGGGACTGAACTATTGGCTGGCAGATTTTGTCATGCAGTGGGTCGCCTTGGTGCTGATCGCTCTGCGAGGTGTCGTACCCGATGCGGTTTCGATGATATCGGGGGTGGGTCTGATCATCGCAGGGACCCATCTTTTGTATATCGGGCTTGAGAAATATGTGGGGAAACCAGGTCCACAGCTGCACAACCATGTTCTGCTCGCCCTGTGCATGGCTATTCAGATCTACTTTACCCTTGTGACACCCAGCCTTTTGGTGCGCAATCTTAATCAGGCGGTATTTTTGCTGCTGATCAGTTCACAGTGCGCCGCACTGATGCTTTACCGGGTAGATGCCAGCATGCGACCCGCAACTGCCATGGTGGGGCGGGTGATGGCTGCCATTGGCTTGGTCAGTCTGATGCGCATCATGGTCGAATTGCTGGTGTCGCCCGAGAACGACATGTTTCGCCAGGGGCATTACGTGACGGCCTTGGTGATGACCTACCAAATGCTGTTTATCGCACTCACCTTCACTTTGTTCCTGATGGTCAACAGTCGGTTGGTGGCTGTCCTCAAGAATGATTTCAAGGTGCTCAAGGCATCAGAAGAGGCGGTACGCGCAAGCGAAGAACGGCTGCGGCTTGCCGAACAAGAATCCAAATCGGGCCATTGGGAATTGCACCTGGATTCTCAGCAGATCATCGCCTCTGACGGTGCCACCCGGATATATGGTGTGACGGAAAACCAGTTTGACTACGCCGCCATCAAGGGCATCCCCCTGCCTGAGTATCGACCCGCGTTGGACGCCGCCATGAAGGAACTGATTGAAGCCGGCGTTCCCTATGACATCGACTTCAAAATCAAGTGTGCCGATTCTGGCGTCATCAAAGACGTGCACTCCTTGGCCACCTACAAAAGGGAAAAGCGCACTGTGTTCGGCACCTTGCAGGACATCACGGCCCGTATGCGGCTTGAGGATGAACTTGAAAGACAAGCCCATGTCGACTACCTGACGGGTCTGTGCAGTCGTGGCTATTTCATGGAGCGTGCAGCACAGGAATTGAGCCGGGCGGTGCGTTATGGCAGTCCACTCACGCTCTTCATGCTGGACATTGATTTTTTCAAGAAGATCAATGACAGCTACGGGCACAAGCTCGGGGACAGGGTGCTCATCAAGTTTGCCGAGGTATGCAGGCAGACTTTGCGCCAGGCGGACATCATCGGTCGTATTGGGGGTGAAGAGTTTGCTATCCTGCTCCCCGAGACCGATCGTGCGACGGCGGTCGAAATTGCCGAGCGGTTGCGCGAGTCTCTGGCCGCCGCCGAGGTGCTGCTGGACTCAGGCCGCTTGCCCGTGCATTTCACTGTTTCCATCGGCGTCACTTTGTTGTCTCGCAAGGACGATAGCTTGGACCTACTGCTTAATCTGGCAGACAAGGCCATGTACGAAGCCAAGGAAACTGGGCGAAATAAGGTCTGTCTGCTGGTGCAATAAATTCGGGAATCGGTTCGGAACCCTTGTGTTTTTTAATAATGAGATGCGTAGCAATGAAACACCCTCTGCTTGAAGGCCTAGGAGAAGACTACCCTGTCTTCCTTGAACAGCACCATGAACGTGTGCTCAACAAGATTGATGAACTTTGGAACACGCCAGAAATAGACGACTACCTGAGTGATCTGCTGATTGACAAACGTGGGGGCCGCAAGGGCTTTGCCCCCGAGGCGACCAAAGAGATCAACGCCTTGCGGGAATTCCGCATGCTGGAGACTTTTCTTGCGGCAGAGAAAAAGGAAATCGCGATCGTCGAGCTGGAAAAACGCGGCATTTTCCTGAATGGCAACAGCTTTTTAAGGGCTGTCGAAAACGGCGAAGTGGACATCGTTGATTTGTTTATCCGGGCCAATTTCAACTTCCACCTGACCGATGACAAGGGCACGCCGCCGCTGCTGATGGCCCTGAAGAAGGGCTATACCATCATTGCCCGGATTCTTCTGATTGCGGGTGCGGACGTCAACGAGAAAGACAAGCTGGGCCTCACGCCGTTGATGCTGGCATGTGGCAAGCCCGCCTTTGGCTACCGGGACCTTGCCGAACTGCTGATCAAAAAAGGGGCCCACATCAACGTGCGTGACGCGCTGGGCTA
>JAQSDS010000451.1 GCA_029946045.1 Rhodoferax sp. | reverse complement strand
CGCCACCTCGGGCTCGATGAAGGTGGCCCAGGGCACCACCGAATAATCGACCTTGAACTTCTTGAAATCGCCAAACAGGGCGTTCACCGCCGCGTACCAGGCCATGTGGCCGGCGGTGTGGGTGAACTGGTAGGGACCAGCCACGTCGCCGGCGGCGTAAATGTTGGGGTACAGGGTTTCCAGGGTGTCGTTCACCGCCACCGTGCGCTGGGTCGGAATGCCGAGTTCTTCCAGGCCATAACCCTGCAGGCGGGCCACACGCCCCACGGCGCACAGCAAGGCGTCAAACTCAATGCGTAGCTCTGCGCCTTGGTGTTCGACCACGATGAATTTGCGCTCGCCCTCACGCTCGCAGCGCAGGGCCTTGTGCCCGGTCAGCACGTCGACGCCGTCGTGCGTCAAGGCATCGCGGGCCAGCTCAGCCACCTCAAGGTCTTCACGCATCATGATGCGCGGCGCCATTTCAATCTGCGTCACCCTGGAGCCCAGTCGGGCAAAACACTGCGCCAGCTCGCAGCCAATCGGGCCGCCACCCAGCACCACCAGCCGGGCCGGGGGTGCATCGAGCTTGGCAAACGCGTCCCACAAGGTGTCGCTGGTCACGTAACCCACGTCATCGAGTCCGGGCAAAGGCGGTACAAAGGGGCGGGCACCGGCGGCAATCACGATGCTGCGTGTGCTCAGGCGTTGGGTGGCGCCGCTGTGGAGTTTGATCTCCACCGTCCAGGGGTCGATGATTTTGGCGTAGCCTTCGAGCACCTCCACACCCAGGCCGGTGTAGCGTGCCACGCTGTCATGCGGCGCCACGGCGGCAATCACCTCGTGCACCCGCGCCATCACCTTGCGGAAGCTGAATTGCGGGTCTGTGGCGCTCAAACCATAGTTTTCTGCGTGGCGCATCTGATGCGCGATGCGTGACGATTTGATCAGCGCCTTGCTGGGCACACAGCCGTAGTTCAGGCAGTCGCCGCCCATTTTGTGGGCTTCGACCAGGGTGACTTTGGCTTTGACGGCGGCGGCGATGTAGCTGGTCACCAGGCCGGCGGCTCCGCCACCAATCACCACCAGATTGCGCTCATACGTTTTGGGGCGCTGCCATTTGGCATAAACACGCCGGCTCTGCACAAAGCTGGCCAGCCGTTTGGCCAACATCGGAAAAATGCCCAGCAAGGCAAACGAGAACAGCAAGCCCGGCGACAGGATGCCCGACAAGCTGGTGATTTGAGCCAGCTGGGTACCCGCATTCACGTACACCAGGGTACCGGCCAGCATGCCCAACTGGCTGACCCAGTAGTAGCTGAGCGTGCGAATGGGCGTCAGCCCCATCAGCAAGTTGACCAGGAAAAAGGGAAACAGCGGCACCAGCCGCAGCGTGAACAGGTACATCGGCCCGTCTTTGGCCATGCCCTCGTTGATGGCTTTCAGGCGACTGCCAAAACGCGCCTGAACCAGGTCGCGCAACAAATAGCGCGATGCCAAAAACGCCAGGGTGGCCCCAATGCTGGAGGCAAACGACACAATGAGGGTGCCACCAGCCAGGCCAAACAATGCGCCACCGGCCAGCGTCATGATCACCGCGCCGGGCAGGGACAGCGCGGTCACCAGCACATAGCTGGCGAAATACACCAGCGCCACCAGCACGGGTGACTCGGTACGCAGGCTCTTGATGTGCGCCAGGCTGGCTTTCATGCCATCCAGGGTCAGGTACTGGTTGAAGTCGAGCGCAAAAAAGGCAAGGACCAACAAGGCTGCAATGACAAGAATCAGTATTTTTTTCATGGCTTGCCCATAGTCATTCAAATTCGGTGAGGCAACGAACGATCGCCCGTTGCAAGCATAGTCGCAAGTTGTCCCCAGCTTCTTACAACCCGAGTTTCCATGAACACATCCCTGTCGGAGCTGCGCCTTGTGGGAGTGGCGCCTTGTGGGAGCGGCGCCCCCGCCGCGAATGCCCCCGCGCAGCCTTCGGCCCGAGGGCAGGCCTCCCGCAAAACCACTGGTAGCCGGGTCGCTGGCCCCGACCAAGCAGGCCGGCCAGCGACGCCCAAAATACAGGGGCAACAGACCAGGTTGTCTACAATGCTTGCCTTGCATGCCCCTGAAGACCGGTAAGTGATTGAACCCAAAGCGAGTCGGTTCAGGCAGGCGTCCTCTGTTCGTTCCAATTGTTCAAGGCATTTCTTCATGGCTGACACTATTCAAAACCCAACGGCAACCCAAAACACCTCTGCCGTGAACCTGGTCGACATGGCCAACGCCATCCGCGCCCTGAGCATGGACGCGGTGCAAGCCGCCAACTCCGGTCACCCCGGTGCGCCCATGGGCATGGCCGACATGGCGGTGGCTTTGTGGGGCAGCCACCTCAAGCACAACCCGGCCAACCCCAAGTGGCTGGATCGCGACCGTTTTGTACTCTCCAACGGCCATGGCTCCATGCTGTTGTATTCGGTGCTGCACCTGACCGGCTACAAGCTGCCCATGGCTGAGCTGAAAAAGTTTCGCCAATTACACAGCAAGACCCCGGGCCACCCCGAGGTTGACGTGACCCCCGGCGTCGAAACCACCACCGGTCCGCTGGGCCAGGGCATCACCAACGCGGTCGGCATGGCGCTGGCTGAGAAGCTGTTAGCCCAGGAATTCAACCGCGACGGGCTGGATGTGGTCAATCACCACACCTACGCGTTCATGGGCGACGGCTGCCTGATGGAAGGCATCAGCCACGAAGCCTGCGCGCTGGCCGGGGCCTGGAAGCTCAATAAGCTGATTGCGCTGTACGACGACAACGGCATTTCGATTGACGGCCAGGTGGCGCCCTGGTTCATCGACAACACCGCCCAGCGTTTTGCTGCCTACGGTTGGAACGTGCTCGGCCCCATCAGTGGGCACGACGCCGAACTGGTGGCCGACACCATCGCTGAGGCCAAACAATCCAGCGACAAGCCCACCCTGATCATCTGCAAGACCGCCATCGGCCAAGGTAGTCCCAACCGCGCCAACACCTCCAAGGCGCATGGTGAACCCCTGGGCGCCGAAGAAATCAAACTCACCCGCGAAGCCATCGGCTGGCCACATGCGCCGTTCGTGATCCCCAAAGATGTCGCCGCCGCCTGGGACGCCAAAGCGGCAGGCAAGGCCCTTGAATCAGCCTGGAACGACAAGTTTGCCGCCTACAAGGCCGCCCACCCGGCGCTGGCCAAAGAGCTGCTGCGCCGCATGAAGGGCGAACTGCCCAAGAACTTTGCCCAGATCGCGGTCGACACCGCCGTGGCGGCTCACACCAAGGCCGAGACCGTGGCCAGCCGCAAGGCCAGCCAGCTCGCGCTCGAAGCCTTCACCGCTGCCCTGCCCGAAATGCTGGGTGGTTCGGCCGACCTGACCGGCTCCAACCTGACCAACACCAAGTGCACGCCCAACCTGCGCTTTGATGCAGCCACGGGCGCCGGCAATGGGGGCCGCCACATCAACTACGGCGTGCGCGAATTCGGCATGGCCGCCATCATGAACGGTGTCGCGCTGCACGGTGGCTTTATTCCCTACGGTGGCACTTTCCTCACTTTCAGCGATTACAGCCGCAACGCCATCCGCATGGCCGCGCTCATGAAGCTGCGCGTGGTCCATGTGTTCACCCACGACAGCATTGGCCTGGGCGAAGACGGCCCCACGCACCAGTCGATCGAACATGCCGCCAGCCTGCGCTTGATTCCGAACCTCGACGTCTGGCGCCCCGGTGACACCGCAGAAACTGCGGTGGCCTGGGCTGTGGCCCTGCAAAACAAGACCAAGCCCACGGCGCTGCTGCTGAGTCGCCAGAACATCCACTACGCCCCCAAGGCCAGCCTGGGCGACATCAGCAAGGGTGCCTACGTGCTGGCCGAGCCGACCGAGGTGGGCCTCAAGAAAAAGGCGCAGGCGGTGCTCATTGCCACCGGCTCCGAGGTGCCCTTGGCGCTCAAGGCACAAGAGCTGCTGGCCGAGCGCAAAATTGCCGTGCGTGTGGTTTCCATGCCCAGCACCACCACGTTTGATCAGCAGGATGCCGCCTACAAGACGGCCGTGTTGCCGGCCGGTGTGCCACGTGTGGCCGTTGAAATGGGCGTGACCGGCGGTTGGTGGCAGTACGGCTGCGCAGCGGTGGTGGGCATTGACAGCTTTGGAGAGTCAGCCCCGGCGCCTGAACTGTTCAAGCACTTTGGCTTTACCCCTGAGAACGTTGCAGACACCGTGCAAAAAGTGCTGCGCAAATAAAAGTTTCGGACATTGTTTTTTTAACTCCTGGAGAAAAGTATGACGATCAAGATTGGTATCAACGGCTTTGGCCGTATCGGCCGCAACGTGCTGCGCTCGGCTCTGCAGAATTTCAGCGACATCGAAGTGGTTGCCATCAACGACCTGTTGGAACCCAGCTACCTGGCTTACATGCTGCAATACGACAGCGTGCATGGCCGCTTCAAGGGCGATGTGTCGGTGGACGGCAACACGCTGGTGGTCAACGGCAAGAAAATCCGCCTGACGCAAGAAAAGGACCCGGCCAACCTGAAATGGAACGAAGTCGGAGCCGACATCGTGATCGAAGCCACCGGCATTTTCCTGGACAAAGCCGGTGGTGAAAAACACCTGGCTGCTGGCGCCAAGAAGGTTATCTTCTCGGCACCTTCCAAAGACGACACCCCGATGTTTGTGTTTGGTGTGAACGACAAAACCTACGCCGGCCAAGCCATCATTTCCAACGCAAGTTGCACCACCAACTGCCTGGCCCCCTTGGCCATGGTCATCAACGACAAGTTTGGCATCAAGCGCGGTCTGATGACCACCGTGCATGCCGCCACAGCGACACAAAAGACCGTTGACGGCCCGAGCAACAAAGACTGGCGCGGTGGCCGTGGCATTCTGGAAAACATCATTCCCAGCAGCACCGGCGCCGCCAAGGCTGTGGGCGTGGTGATTCCTGCGCTCAACAAAAAACTCACCGGCATGTCGTTCCGCGTGCCCACAAGCGACGTGTCGGTGGTCGACCTGACGGTGGAGCTCAACACCAGCGCCACCATGGCTGAAATCTGCGCCGAGATCAAGGCGCAATCCGAAGGCGCCTTGAAGGGTGTGCTGGGCTACACCGACGAAAAAGTGGTGGCCACCGACTTCCGTGGCGAAACCCGCACCTCGGTGTTTGATGCCGATGCTTCCATTGCCCTGGACGGCACCTTCGTCAAGCTGGTGAGCTGGTATGACAACGAGTGGGGCTACTCCAACAAGTGCCTGGAAATGGTGCGCGTGGTCGCCAAGTAAGTCCCAACGGCTTCGACACACAAGGCGCCCGAGGGCGCCTTTTTGTTTGGCTGACAGCGGAGCTTGAGCATAATCGGTTCTCAAATTAACCGGCCAAATAATCGGCCAAAACATCGGCATAATAGGCCCATTAAATTAGATTAATTTTAATAAATTCAAGTACTTGACGCATTTTTTTATTTGACTAATAATCGGCCAATGAATTCATCTTCAATCGTTGTTGCCGCGTACGACCAAGCCCACCAGTTTGAGCCACTGCTGCCGCAGCGCGACTTGGGCGGTCTTGTGGAGCGCACGCGCACGGTGCTTGAAAAGGCCTATCGCCTGCAACATTCGGTGGCGCCCGGCACCTGCGAATCGCTCAAACGCTTGGTGCGGGGGATGAATTCCTACTATTCCAACCGCATCGAAGGGCAAAGCACACACCCGCAAAACATTGAGCGTGCGCTGCGTGCCGACTTTTCAGAAGTTCCTGATGTGGCGCAGCGCCAGCGCCTGGCCCTGGCCCACATCGAGGCTGAGCAGGCGCTTGAAAGAACGCTTGCCGAAAGTGGTGGTGGCGAGGGCTATGCCTTGCACTCGGGCTTTTTGCTTGAGGCGCACGCCGCCTTGTACCGCAGACTGGAAGCATCTGACCGAACCACAGAGGATGGGCGGGTGATCGCCCCCGGTCAGTTGCGTCTGGAAGATGTCACTGTCGGCCGACACCAGCCGCCAACAGCAGCATCACTTCCGGCTTTTCTGGCTCGAATGGACGAGGTGTACCCGCGCATCAAGGGGCTCGATGGCCTGCTGTTCGGCATTGCATCTGCACACCATCGCGCGGCATGGGTCCACCCTTTTGGGGATGGCAACGGCCGGGCCTGCCGGCTGCAGACCCATTGCGCACTGCTTCCTGTCAGTGCCGGGCTCTGGTCCGTCAACCGGGGATTGGCGCGGCAACGCGACAGGTATTACGTCATGCTGGCCAATGCAGATATGGCGCGTCAGGGCGACCTCGACGGGCGCGGTAACCTCAGTGAAAAGATGTTACGGGAATGGTGCGAGTTTTTCATTGAGGTTGCTGATGACCAGGTCACGTTCATGACCGGCATGCTCAGACTGGACGCCTTGCGCGAGCGCATTGCCACCCTGATGCTGGTGCGCTCCGAGAGTTCGCAGTTCGAAAACTACACCCGAGAGGCCACCCTTGCCTTGCATCATGTGCTGGTGGCCGGCCCCGTCTCGCGCGGGGACTTTTGCAAAATGACCAGCATGGCCGAACGTAGCGCGCGCCGGGTACTGGCCCAACTGCTCAAGGACCGCTTGCTGGTTAGTGACAATCCCAAGGGAGCTGTGTCCTTCAATTTTTCTCTGGACGCCTTGAGCATCCTGTTGCCCAACCTGTATCCGGAAGCCGCCACCACCAATACAGAGTTCTGAGCTTCGGCGGAATCTGTCCGGTTCAAGCGCCCGACTGGTATATTTCCAGTCAACCCCAACAAAGCCCAATCGCATGATGCTGTCACCCCTTTGCAAGCGCAGCCTCAGCCGGGGCCAGTGGCTGGCGTTGGTGCCGGTGGCGCTGATTTTTGGCCCGCTGCTGCCTGGACTGGTCTGGGCGCTGGCACCCGCCCTGGACGGCGCTGTCTGGCTTGACTTGTGGTTGGATGCCCAATGGCCGCAAGCTCTGCGCGCTACCCTGCTGTCTTCCGTGTTGGGTAGCGCACTGGCCTTGGTCATGGCGATGCTGCTGGCCAGCTGGCATTACCCCGGCACGCTCTGGCTCACGCTGCAACGGCGCCTGCCCCTGTTGTTGGCGCTGCCCCATGCGGCGTTTGCGGTGGGCCTGTTTTTTTTGCTGGCGCCTTCGGGATGGCTGGCGCGCGGGGTGGCACAGGTGATCGGCTGGGTCAGTCCACCCGACCTGATTACGGTGCAGGACCCCTATGGTTTGAGCCTGGCGCTGGCGTTGGCCATCAAGGAAAGCTGGTTTCTGCTCTGGGTGCTGGCGGCGCTGCTGGGCGAACAGCAGGTGAGCCGGCAGATGGTGGTGGCGCGCTTGCTGGGCTACAGCCGGGCCCAAGCCTGGCGCCTGATCTTGTGGCCGCAACTGTTGCCGCGCCTGGGCTGGCCGCTGGCGGCGGTGCTGGCTTATGGCTTGTCGGTGGTCGACATGGCCATCATTCTCGGGCCCAACACGCCGCCGACACTGGCCGTGCTGGTCTGGCGCTGGCTTACCGACCCTGATGTGGCCATGCAGGCACGTGGCGCAGCAGCATCGCTTGTCTTGCTTGTTCTGCTGCTTGTCGCCGCTGCCCTGGCGCGCGGGTTCTGGCGCTGGCGCCAGCGGCACCGGCCTGACCCCGACGGCTTGCGTTACGCCACGGCGGCACCGGGCTGGTTCAAGCTGCATATTCCGCTGTTTTTAACGGGTTACGCAGTGCTGGCGGTGTTGCTGCTCTGGTCGTTTGCCGAGGCCTGGTTTTTCCCGGCGTTGTGGCCCGACAGCCTGTCATGGCAGGCTTGGCTTACGGCCGACTGGGCGCCGTTCTGGACCACGCTCTGGCTGGCAGCAGTGGCCAGCCTGTTGTGCCTGCCCGCCGCCCTGGTCTGGCTGGAATGGGGGCCGCAGCGCTTGAATGCAGCGCTCTACCTGCCCTTGATCGTACCCGCCATGCCACTGGTGGCGGCGCAATATGCGGCACTGCTGAAGCTGCAGCTGGACGGCACCGCGGTCGGTCTGGTGTGGAGCCATTTGCTGTGGGTGTTGCCCTACATGGTGCTCACGCTGGTGGGCGCCTACCGTGCTTTCGATACGCGCGTGCTGGTCAGCGCCCGTGCGCTGGGGTGCACCCGGCTGCAAGCCTGCCTGCGTGTGAAATGGCCGCTGCTGATGCGCCCAATTCTGGCCACTTTTGCCGTCGGTTTCGCTGTGAGCGTGGCGCAATACCTGCCGACCCTGTTTGCCGGCGGTGGCCGTTTTGTTACCGTGACCACCGAGGCAGTGGCCCTGAGCGCGGGCGGTAACCGCCGTGTGCTGGCGGTGCAGGCGCTGCTGCAGATTGCGCTGCCAGTGGCCGCTTTTGCCCTGGCCGCCTGGATGCCCTATTGGCTGGGCCGACACCGCAAGGGATTACGCTGACATGCTCAACATCACCCACCTGACCCTCACCCGCGGCGCGACCACGCTGCTGGCAAACTTCGACCTCACGGTGCACCCCGGCGAGATCGTGACCGTGTCCGGGGCTTCCGGCTCGGGCAAATCGACCTTGCTGAACTGGATGATCGGCGACCTCGACCCGGCTTTTGAAGCCACTGGCCAGCTGTGGCTGAACGAGCGGCGTCTTGACGGCTTACCCATCGAGCAACGCCAGTTGGGGCTCTTGTTTCAGGACGACCTGCTGTTTGCGCACCTGAGCGTGGGGCAAAACCTGGCCTTTGCGCTGCCGGGCCGGGTGGCAGGCAGCCGGGCGCGCCGCCAACAGGTGGAGCAAACACTCACCGACATGGGACTGGCGGGTTTTTATGAGCGTGACCCAGCCACCTTGTCAGGCGGGCAGCGGGCACGGGTCAGCCTGATGCGCACCTTGCTGGCCGAGCCGCAGGCGTTGCTGCTGGATGAGCCGTTTTCCAAACTCGATGCCGCGCTGCGCAGCCAGTTTCGCGCCTATGTGTTCGAGCAGATCACGCGCCAGCGCATTCCCACGCTGCTGGTCACCCACGACCCGGCCGACGTGCCGCCAGGTGGGCGGGTGATTGAGATCGGCGACTGGCAAAGTCACGCAATCAAAGCTTCCTGACAGGCACAGTTCGCGGGCGCGGTAGCTAAACCGTCTTCAGAATTGAGTGTTATCAATTCCCCAAGGCGTCAAGTTCCCAGCATGACATCGCTACCCTTCCCCACCGTGTACCGCGACGCTGCCGGTCAGGTCGTGACGCTGGACGAGCCCAAGCTGCTGTCATCTTGGCAGCGCTGATGGGCGCCTCGTTCCAGGTGGTGGCGGCCGAGATCAGCATGAATGCCAAGGCGGCACAGTCTCTCACCAAGGAGAGCAATGGGATGTGAAATGCCATGCCGTTAACAAGAAGAAGCAGGGCTCCCTGAAGTCAAAGGACGACGCAGCGGTCCGCAACGTCACGCGCTACATTCTTTCGCGCTAATGGCTGGTCCCGCCACAGGTTTCCATCGGCGCGCTGGCAATGGCGTCCCATTCTTTCTGGCTGATCACTTGCGGTACATAGGTGACGCCCTGTTCCAGCAGTTTTTCGTTGAAAGCGCGCAAGTGGTTGCCGGAACCGCACAGCAGGCTGGTGTACACATTCACAATGTCGGCCTCGTCGGTGATGGCCATCTTTTCATGGATGTCGTGGATGTCGGTTTCCTCGATCAGCGCGCCAACGCCCAAGGCATCGATCAGGCTCAACCGGCCCATGCTTATCAAGGTGTTGTAGAGGGTCTGTAGGGCAGGGTCGGCAAACTCACCCGGCGCCGTGGTGGCCGCCGGGTCGTCAATGCCGTACTTGGTCAGCAGCGCCAGAATGGCCTCGGTATGGGTGGTTTCACTCAGGGAGATCTGGTAGAGCACATTGGTACCCCACAGGCTGTACAGGGCCGCATAGACGTCGTGCGCCAGTTTCTCTTCTTCACGCATGAATTTCAGGGCAGCGATCTCTTCGGGCGAGAGGCTGGCGGCTGTGGCAGTGACTGCCACAGCAGTTGCCGTGGACAGCCCGGCAGACAAGGTGCCCGTCTCATCCCCGCCACCGCAGGCCGTCAAGACCGGCGTCAGGGCGAGCGTGCCGAGCGCAGCGCCCATGTAATGTAAGAATTGTTTTCTTTGCATGATTCATCTTGGTATGCGGTGCAAAGGCACCGCAGTTTTAAGAGATTTCAGTCTGAGGATTGGTATTCCTCACATGAGGCCAAGACGCGTCCTATTTGACGTTGAACTGATCTCTCGTCTTGAGCTGAATCTGCTCCTGATCCTTCAACTGGTCCCGCGTTTTCAGCAGTAGCTGCTCTTGCGTCTTCAGCTGGTCCATGGTTTGCAGATGCAGCCGCTCTTGTGCCTGCAACTGGTCGCGCGTCTGTGTACGCATCTGATCCTGGGTTTTGAGCTGGTCACGGATCTGCGTCAGCAACTGGTCCTGGGTCTTCAACTGGTCCCGGGTACGGGTGAGGAGCTGATCCTGGGTCTTGAGCTGGTCCCGGGTCCGGGCCATCAGCTGGTCCTGGCTCTTGATTTGTGCCTGCATCTGAGCCTGCGTTTGCACCATGTCCTTGCTTTGTGTCATGGTGGCTGCGCCGCCAGCGCCGCTGGCTCCACCGGCACCTGATCCTCCGGCGCCTGCTCCACCACCACCACCACCCGCGCCTGCGGCCAAAGCCACGGTGCCCGAGCTAAGTCCGGCGGCCAGCGCAAAGGCCAGTGCGGCCAGGTTTGTCTTGAAGTTCTTCATGATGTGCTCCTTTCGTGAGCTGTTTAAAAATCGACTTACAAAAAATTAGTTAACGACCGCGGCCACCACCACCGCCGCCACTACCGCCATTTCCACCGCCAGAGGTGCCTCCGACAGACCGGCCGCTGGCTGCGCTGTCCTTGTCAGCTGTCCGGGAGGACGGCAACAGCGTCACATCGGCACTGTTGTCATTCCTGCCCTCCAGGCCGCGTGCCTCATAGCCACTGCCGTAGGGTTTGCTGTTTTGGCGTTCCAGTGACTGTTTCTTGCGCCACGCTTCCAACGCGTTGGCGTCTTGCGGCACAGACAGGTCCAGCGGGCGTTTGGCAGCCGATTGCTGCGGCTCGGCGGCTTGCGCCGTACCTGCGCACAGCAGTAGGACACCGAATACCGTGGACCAGATCCGGCTCTGCAGCAACCAGGCAGTGGGTTGATTCAAGGTAAAGGTTTGTGTGTTCATGGGGTGTATGTTGCGTGCTGTGCGTTGCCTTGGAATGTCCTTGACGTAACGTTGCGTTTCGTCAGGTTTCATCGTGTTTCATGGTTCCGTTTGCCTCTGTAATCGCTAGACTACAAACCATGAACTATCCTGCATCTGCCCGGATCCTGGTGGTCGATGACGACCCCGCGTTGCGTACCCTCCTGACCGACTATCTGGCAGCGAGCGGCTTTGTGGTTGCCACTGCGGGGGATGGCGTCGAAATGCACCAGCAACTGGCCATCATGGCACCCGATGCGATTGTGCTGGACCTGATGATGCCGGGCGAAGATGGCCTGAGCCTGGCGCGCGGACTGCGCAAAACCTCCGATATCCCGATCCTCATGCTGTCCGCGCGCGGCGAAGAAATCGACCGCGTGGTCGGGCTCGAGGTGGGTGCCGACGACTACCTCGCCAAGCCCTTCAGCCCGCGCGAGCTGCTGGCGCGCTTGCGCGCCCTGCTGAGGCGCACGCGCGCCGGTGAGCCGCTTGTCGCAGTG
>JAQSDS010000450.1 GCA_029946045.1 Rhodoferax sp. | reverse complement strand
TTGCTGCGCAAGATGGGTAAAAAAACCTTTAGGCCGGCGGGCGCAGCCGCCATGTTCATGCTCAACGCCACCAACCCCGAAACCATCAAATTGGCGCGCTCGGTGATGGTCAACGTGGCCATCAAGGCGCAACGCATGACCGCCGACGTGCTGAAAGTGATGGGCCGCAAGCAGAGCAAGGCACCTCCCGCCACGCTGGGTACCGCGCCCATCAAGGAGCAGGTGATTCACTTCATCAATAAGAAGCTGCCTGGCGGCCTGCCCAAAAAGACCGCCCGCGCTTTGCTTGACATCGAAGACAAAGACTACGTTCCGATCATCCGCAACCCCAAAACCACCACCTCTGAGACCGAAGCGGTGTTTTACTTTCCGGGTTGCGGCTCCGAGCGGCTGTTCAGCCAGGTTGGTCTGGCCACGCAGGCGATGCTGTGGCACGCCGGCGTACAAACCGTGCTGCCACCGGGTTACCTGTGTTGCGGCTATCCGCAGCGCGGCGGCGGCCAGTTTGACAAAGCCGAGAAGATGATCACCGACAACCGGGTGCTGTTCCACCGGGTCGCCAATACGCTGAATTACCTCGACATCAAGACCGTGGTGGTGAGCTGCGGCACCTGTTACGACCAGTTGCAGGGTTACAAGTTTGAAGAGATTTTTCCCGGAAGCCGGATCATCGACATCCACGAGTACCTGCTGGAAAAAGGCATCACGCTGGCCAATGCCGGGGCGTTTTTGTTCCACGACCCTTGCCACAGCCCCATGAAGCTGCAGGAGCCGCTCAAGACCGTCAAAGCCTTGCTGGGTGACAACGTGGTTCAGTCCGAGCGTTGCTGTGGCGAATCAGGCACGCTGGCTCTGAACCGCCCTGACATCTCGACCCAGGTGCGTTTTCGCAAGGAGGAAGAAATCCTCAAGGGTGAGGCGCAGTTGCGCCAGCTCCCTGGTGTGGGTGCCAAGGACAACATCAAGATGCTGACTTCCTGCCCGGCCTGCCTGCAAGGCCTGAGCCGTTTTGGTGAAGACCTGCAAAATGGCCTGCTGGAAGCCGACTACATCGTGGTGGAGATGGCAAAACAAATTCTGGGCGACCAATGGATGCCCGATTACGTTAAAGTCGCCAACGACGGCGGTATTGAGCGCGTGCTGGTCTGAGTTGGATGATAAATAAACAGAGGTGACACACATGGCAGGTTTACAAGCGGGCGCACCAGCGCCACAAAATATAACGGTGCACAGCCAGTCGCGTGTGCTTGAAATAGATTTTTCTGATGGCGCCAAGTTCCGCATTCCCTTTGAGCTGATGCGCGTTTATTCACCGTCGGCCGAGGTGGCGGGCCACGGGCCGGGCCAGGAAGTGCTGCAAACCGGCAAGCGCGAGGTCACGCTGACCGGTCTGGAGCCTGTGGGCAATTACGCCGTCCAACCCAGCTTTTCAGATGGGCACGACACGGGCATCTATTCGTGGGACTACCTGTATTTTTTGGGGTCGCAGCAGGACAAGTTGTGGACTGACTACAACGCACGCTTGACAGCTGCCGGAGTCGATCGTGACGCGCCCATGGTCGAAAAAGCAGGCAGCAGCTGCGCCAGCCATTAAGGCATTTCCAAGTTTTACCGTCATTCAATCATGAGCACTACACATTTCGGCTTCAAAAGCGTTGATGAGGCTGAAAAGGCCAGCCACGTCAAAGGCGTTTTTGACTCGGTCGCCTCCAAATACGATGTCATGAACGACCTGATGTCGATGGGCCTGCATCGTGTCTGGAAAGCCTACACCGTCACGGTCGCCAATGTTCAGGAGGGTGACAAGGTGCTCGACATTGCGGGCGGCACCGGCGACCTGGCCCTGGCTTTTGCGGCCAAGGTCGGCAAGCAGGGTCAGGTGGTGCACACCGACATCAACGAAGCCATGCTGCGTACCGGGCGTGACCGCTTGGTGGATGCCGGTGTGGTTTTGTCCACGCTGGTGTGCGACGCAGAAAAATTGCCTTTTCCCGACAACCACTTTAACTTGGTCACGGTCGCTTTTGGCTTGCGCAACATGACGCACAAGGACGTGGCCCTGGCCGAGATGAACCGGGTGCTCAAGCCCGGTGGCAAGTTGCTGGTGCTCGAGTTTTCCAAAGTGGCTAAGCCGCTGGAAAAAGCCTACGACTGGTATTCGTTCAAGGTGTTGCCCAAGCTGGGCGAGTGGGTGGCCGGCGACGCCTCCAGTTACCAGTATCTGGCTGAGTCGATTCGCATGCACCCTAGCCAGGAAGAACTCAAATCCCTGATGAAGGCTAATGGCTTTGGCCATGTCGATTACCACAACATGACGGGGGGTCTGGTAGCCTTGCACGTCGGCATCAAATGTTGAACCAGCGCAAGATCCCGGCACCTGATTATTTTTGTTGAGTCATAAAATTTGGAGATGGTATGAAACGATGGCTTTCAGTTTTGACGATGAGTCTGGTCCTGGTGGCCGGTCACGCCGACGCAGCCAAGCGCTTTGGCGGCGGTATGTCCTTTGGCAAGCAGTCAAGCAATGTGACACAGCGTCAGGCTGCACCGGCAACCGCGCCCACACAGGCTGCCGCCACAAAATCACCCACGGCCGCAGCCCCGGCAGCTGCGGCTCCCAAGAGGCCCTGGGGTGCCATGTTGGGTGGTTTGGCCGCTGGCTTGGGTCTGGCTTGGCTGGCCAGTTCGCTTGGCATGGGTGAAGCCATGGGCCAAGTCCTGATGTTTGCCCTGCTGGCGATGGTGGTCATGGCTGCCGTCACCTGGTTCATGCGCCGCAAGAATCAGGGCGTGCAGCCTGCCGCTTCGCCCTTTGCGTTCCAGGGGGCGGGTGCCTCCGGTCCTGCCGCGGTGCCAGCCAGCTACCGCCCGGAAAATGTCGGCAATGATGCTTCTGCGCGACCCTGGGAGCGCAATACGGCGGCCTTTGACAGCTCGGCACTGGGCAGCGCATTGCCTGCTGCCTCAGGGTCAATGATTGGTTCGGGCTTGTCTGGCTCGCAGACCTGGGGCATACCGGAAGGTTTTGATTCCGAAGGTTTCCTTGCCGCAGCCAAGGCCAATTTTGTCTCGCTGCAGGCAGCCTGGGATAAATCCGACATTCCGGCCTTGCGCGTCATGATGACAGATGTCATGCTGAAAGAAATCCAGGCGCAACTCGCAGAGCGCGAGACGCATACCGGTGGCCCTGTCAATCAGACCGAGGTCGTGATGATCGAGGCTCACTTGCTCGGTATTGAAGACCTGGGTGACGAATACATGGCCAGCGTGGAGTTCACCGGCATGATTCGCGAAGAGCCTTCGGCGGGTGCGAGCCCGTTCCGGGAAGTCTGGAACATGATCAAACCAAAAAATGGTCGCAGCGGCTGGTTGGTGGCAGGGGTACAAGCCCTACAGTAAGTTTGTTCGTCCGATTTCAGGGAATAATGGGGTCTATGGCAACACAGACCCCTTTTTCTTTTCTTGAGAGTTTTGTAGAAAAACTCCCGCTTCCCAAATTTACCCCGCCTGCCTGGGCTGTCAATGAGGCCCAGCGCCGTATTGTGCTGCTACTCAATCACGTCCTGATGCAGGAAAGCGAGGCCATGGCCCGCCTGGTGCGTCAGAAAGACCGCATCATGCTGGTGCAATGGCGCAGCTTTTATTTCAAACTGGTTGCTACGCCGGCCGGTTTGCTGGATCTTGCCGACGAGCAGGCCAAGCCTGACCTGGTCTTGACGGTCACTGATGAGTCGCCTTTGGCCCTGGCGCAAGCCGTTTTCAAAGGTGAGAAACCAGCTGTCAGGATTGAAGGCGATGTGCAATTGGCGGCTGAGGTCAACTGGTTGACCGAGCATGTCCGTTGGGACATGGAAGAAGACCTGGCGCGCATCATCGGTGACGTGCCGGCGCACACCCTGAGCCAGATGGCTCGGACCATGAGCAGCAGCTTGCGTGAATTTTTGGCCAAAGCAGCAGCGTTCGCGCCCGGCAAGTCAGCCAAATGACCAATATTTTTCGTGGTGCCTTCATCCTTTGGGTGATGTTGCGCAATGGGCTGGACGAACTCGCCCTGAACAGCTTCAAGAAACCCTGGTTGTTGTGGCTGACAAAAATACTGACGTTGGGGCGCAAGCTTGACGCACCCCGGGGCCAGCGTATCCGGCAAACGCTGGAGAGTCTGGGCCCTATTTTTGTCAAATTCGGCCAGGTGCTGTCGACCCGGCGCGATCTGCTGCCGCTAGACATTGCGGATGAATTGGCACTGCTGCAAGACCGCGTTCCGCCGTTTTCAAGCGAGGTGGCCGTGGCCATCATCGAGCGCGCTTTCGGCAAATCGGTGCAAGATATTTTTGTCTCGTTTGAGCATCAACCGGTCGCCAGCGCCTCCATTGCCCAGGTGCACTTTGCGGTGCTCAAGGACCGGCAGGGCAACGCGCGTGACGTTGCTGTCAAGGTGCTGCGACCCGGCATGCTGTCGGTCATCGACAAGGACCTGGCGCTGCTGCGCATGATGGCTGGCTGGGTGGAAAGCCTGTCCGATGACGGCAAGCGCCTGAAGCCGCGCGAGGTCGTGGCCGAGTTTGACAAATACCTTCACGATGAGCTCGATCTGGTGCGCGAGGCATCGAGCGCTGCGCAACTGCGCCGCAATATGGCCGACCTGGACCTGGTCCTGATTCCCGAGATGTATTGGGATTACTGCATGCCCGAGGTGATTGTGATGGAGCGCATGAAAGGCGCGCCGATTAACCAGGTGGCGCGCTTGCGCGAGGCCGGGGTCGACATCCCGAAGCTCGCGCGCGATGGCGTCACCATTTTCTTCACCCAGGTTTTTCGCGATGGCTTTTTTCATGCTGACATGCACCCGGGCAACATCCAGGTGAGTCTTGATCCGGCCACCTTTGGCCGCTATATTTCGCTCGACTTTGGCATTGTTGGAACCTTGACTGAAGGCGACAAGGAATACCTCGCGCAAAACTTCATTGCATTTTTTCGCCGCGACTACAAACGCGTGGCCGAATTACACATCGAATCGGGCTGGGTGCCTGCCGCAACCCGTGTCGACGAGCTCGAAGCGGCCGTGCGTGCGGTGTGCGAACCCTATTTCGACCGGCCGCTCAAGGAAATTTCTCTGGGCATGATCCTGATGCGGCTGTTTCAGACCTCGCGCCGCTTTCAGGTCGAAATTCAACCGCAGCTGGTGTTGTTGCAAAAAACCCTGCTCAATATCGAAGGACTGGGGCGTCAACTCGATCCGGACCTGGATTTGTGGCACACCGCCAAACCCTTTCTTGAGAAATGGATGATGGAGCAGATCGGACCCAAAAAGCTGTTGGACGAACTGCGCAACGAGGCACCGCGTTACGCCAAGTTGCTGCCGGAATTGCCCCGCTTGTTGTTCGATTTCCTCAAGCATTCGCCGGCCGATGCCAATGCCAAAGAGTTGCGCGCCTTGTTGCTGGAACAGCGCCGCACCAATAAATTGTTGCAGTCGCTGGTCTACGGTGTGATTGGCTTTGTGCTGGGCTTGATCGTGATGCAAATCCTGGTGCGGGTTCGGATTTTCTAGTCTGGGGCGGCCCTGACCCCCAGGTTTTTGGGGCGACTTTATAATTACCGGTTTTGCGACTCCTTCACACAGGTCTGATTACCATGCCAATTTATGCCTACAAATGCAACGCCTGTGGCTTTGCCCAGGACGTGTTGCAAAAAATGTCCGACCCCGTGCTCACCGACTGCCCCACCTGCGGCCAAGCCAGTTTTGCCAAACAGCTCACGGCGGCTGGTTTTCAGCTCAAAGGCTCGGGTTGGTATGCCACTGATTTCAAGGGTGGCGGTGCGGTTGCTGCTGCCACGGCACCTGCCGCTCCGGCTGCAGCTGAGGCACCCGCCAGTGCGGCTCCAGCGGCCAAAGCAGAAGCGGCGCCGGCTGCCGCTTCCTGCGGCGGTGCTTGTGCCTGCCATCCCTAGGCCTTGCCCAATAGAAAGATTCTGTGCCTTTTAAAAAATACCTGTTGACCGGCTTGCTGGTCTGGTTGCCGACGGCCATTACTTTTGCCGTGTTGTTGTGGCTGATGGACTTGCTGGATGGCATTTTTGTCGGCCTGTTGACGGTGCTGCAGGCCATGCTGCCTGGTTCCTTGACGAGCACGCTGGAGTATTTCAAGCATATTCCCGGGCTCGGGGTGATTTTGGTGTTTGGTGGCTTGCTGCTGACTGGCGCACTGGTGACCAATGTGGCGGGGCGCTGGTGGTTGATTCAGTGGCATCGCATCCAGACCAATATTCCGGTTTTTAAGACGATTTACAACAGCGTTAAAAAAGTTTCTGACACTTTGTTCTCGAGCAACGGCAACGCCTTTCGCACGGCCATGCTGGTGCAATACCCGCGTCAAGGCGCCTGGACGATTGCGTTTCAGACTGGCGCACCGGGCGGAGAGGTGGCACAGCACCTGGGCCCCGATTTTGTCAGTGTCTATGTGCCCACCACGCCCAACCCCACCAGTGGTTTTTTCCTGATGGTGCCGCGCAGTGAGGTGATCGAGCTCAACATGAGTGTGGACGAAGCGCTGACCTATGTCATCTCGATGGGGTCAGTGCCGCCCACCGCGCCGGACCTTTTACCGAAATAATTTTTTTGATAACCTGCCACCTTTCCAGGGTGGCTTTAGAAAGCAGTTGTATGGCGATGCGTTCTCATTATTGCGGTCTGGTGACCGAGGCCCTGATGGGCGAAACCGTGACCCTGTGCGGTTGGGTCAACCGTCGGCGTGACCACGGCGGTGTGATATTTGTCGATGTGCGCGACCGTGAAGGCTATGTGCAGGTGGTGTGCGACCCCGACCGTGCCGAGATGTTTGGTGTGGCCGAAGACCTGCGCAACGAGTTTTGCATCCAGGTCAAGGGCCTGGTGCGCGCGCGCCCGGACGGCACCGTTAACGCCAATCTCAAGAGCGGCAAGATCGAAGTGCTGTGCCATGAGCTCAAGGTGCTCAACCCCTCCGTCACACCCCCGTTCCAGCTCGACGAAGAAAACCTCAGCGAGACCACGCGCCTGACGCACCGGGTGCTTGACCTGCGTCGCCCTTACATGCAAAACAACCTGATGCTGCGTTACCGCGTGACCATGGAAGTGCGCAAGTTCCTGGACGCCAACGGTTTCGTCGACATTGAGACGCCGATGCTGACCAAGAGCACGCCCGAAGGCGCGCGTGACTATCTGGTGCCCAGCCGCGTTCACGACGGCCACTTTTTTGCGCTGCCGCAAAGCCCGCAGTTGTTCAAGCAGCTGCTGATGGTGGCGGGCTTTGACCGTTACTACCAGATCACCAAATGCTTCCGCGACGAAGACCTGCGCGCCGATCGCCAGCCCGAATTTACCCAGATCGATATTGAAACCTCGTTCATGGACGAAGAAGACATTCGAGCCATGTTCCAGGGCATGATCAAGACCGTGTTCCAGAACACGCTTGGCATCGACCTCGGCGAGTTTCCGGTCATGACGTACCAGGAAGCTGCGCGCCGCTATGGTTCGGACAAGCCTGACTTGCGCGTCAAGCTTGAATTCACCGAACTCACCGACGTGATGGCCGATGTGGATTTCAAGGTTTTTTCCACCCCTGCCACCACCAAGGGTGGACGCGTGGTCGCCTTGTGCGTGCCCGGTGGCGCCGAGATCACCCGCGGTGAAATTGACAACTATGGTGAATTCGTCAAGATTTACGGCGCCAAGGGCCTGGCCTGGATCAAGGTCAACGATGTGTCCACAGGCCGCGAAGGCCTGCAAAGCCCCATCGTCAAAAACCTGCACGACGCCGCGCTGGCTGAAATCCTGAAGCGCACCGGTGCCAAGAATGGCGACCTGCTGTTTTTTGGTGCCGACAAGGAAAAAATTGTCAACGACGCCATTGGCGCGCTGCGCATCAAGATTGGCCACAGTGCTTTCGGCAAGAAAAACGGCCTGTTCGAAAATCGCTGGGCTCCGCTGTGGGTGGTGGACTTCCCGATGTTCGAGCACGACGAAGAGTCTGACCGCTGGATGGCCGTGCACCACCCGTTCACCGCGCCCAAGGACGGCCATGAAGACTTGATGGTCACGGACCCGGCCAATTGCATCTCCAAGGGCTACGATATGGTGCTCAACGGTTGGGAAATGGGTGGCGGTTCGGTCCGTATCCACCGTGCCGACGTGCAGAAAAAAGTGTTCGACGCGCTCAAGATCTCACCCGAAGAAGCGCAGCAAAAATTTGGTTTCCTGCTCGATGCGCTGCAATATGGCGCGCCGCCCCATGGTGGCCTGGCCTTTGGTCTGGACCGCATTGTCACGCTGATGACCGGCGCCGAGTCGATTCGTGACGTGATCGCCTTCCCCAAGACCCAGCGTGCCCAGTGCCTGTTGACGCAAGCGCCAAGCCCGGTAGATGAAAAACAACTGCGCGAGTTGCACATTCGCCTGCGCACCCCGGAGCCAGCGAAAGCGGCTTGAGTTGGCCCCTGCGGGTTTGATGCAAAATGAAAGGGCGCCAACTTGGCGCCCTTTCTCATTGGAATCATGGTTTGCCTGTGACTGCAACTTCTCGTCCATTCAAAATCCCCCAATCGGTGCTGGTCGTCATTCACACGCCGGCACTTGAGGTGTTGCTGATCAAGCGCGCCGATGCCGACGATTTTTGGCAATCCGTGACGGGAAGCAAAGACAGCCTGGATGAATCATTCCTGGCCACTGCCCGGCGTGAGGTCATGGAAGAAACCGGTATTGACTGCGACCTGAGTTCGCCACTGGCAGACCAGTTGCAGGACTGGGCGCTTGAAAATATCTATGAAATTTATCCCCGCTGGCGCCATCGTTATGCCCCCGGGGTGACGCGCAACACTGAGCATTTGTTTGGCTTGCAGGTGGCGACAGGAACCCCGGTGCAGTTGAGCCCGCTCGAGCACACGGCCTACCAGTGGCTGCCCTGGCGTGAGGCGGCTGCTGCCTGTTTTTCACCGTCCAATGCCGAGGCCTGTTTGTTGTTACCCCGCTTTGCACCTTTTGTCAGGCGGCCATGAACATCATTCGGGTCGCCACCTACAACATTCACAAAGGGGTGCAGGGTCTGGGGCCTGCGCGGCGCCTGGAAATCCACAACCTGGGTCTCGCAGTCGAGTCCCTGGATGCCGATGTGGTGTGCCTACAAGAGGTGCGGCACAACAACCGTCTTGAGGCCAAGCGTTTTCCGCATTGGCCAGAACTGGCGCAAGCGGAGTTTTTGGCACCGCAAGGTTACCAGGCGGTGTACCGCACCAATGCCATCACCCGCCATGGCGAGCATGGCAATGCCTTGCTGTCGCGCTGGCCGGTGCTGAGTCACCAGCATGAAGACATGTCCGATCACCGCTTGGAGCAGCGCGGTTTTTTGCATGTCACGCTCGACGTGCACGGGCAAATGGTCCATGTGCTGGTGGTGCACTTGGGCTTGGTCAAGGCCAGCCGGGGGCGCCAGGTGGCACAGTTGCAGCGGTTTATTGAGCGTGAAATACCGGCATCGGCGCCGTTATTGGTCGCTGGTGACTTCAATGACTGGGGCAAGAGCGTGCAATTGGCGCTGGCGCAGACAGGCTTGCACAGCTGGGGCGCACGGCAACCCACTTACCCATCGCGATTGCCGTTGGCACAACTCGATTATGTGTTTGCCCGTGGCCTCAAGCCGATGGGCCTGGTGGTGCCGCGTGGACGCATCTGGTGGCGCATGTCAGACCATTTGCCGCTGATTGCAGAATTTTCTTTGCCGCTGGCCTGATCGGCACCATGTTCACCCCTGGCCACCAGGTCGATTTATTGCAGGGCTCGCAGGAGTTCTTTCCGGCGCTGGTGCAAGCCATTGATCGCAGCACCCAAGAAGTTCGCCTGGAAACCTATATTTTCAGCATCGAGGCCTCGGGGGCCTTGGTGGCAGAGGCGCTGGTGCGCGCGGCGCAACGGGGCGTCAAGGTGTGTGTGGTCATGGATGGAGCCGGTACCGATACGCTGAAGCAGGAATGGGCGAGCCGTTTTTTGGCAGCGGGTGTGGCGTGGCATATTTTTTCCCCGTTGGGCCGCACCGGTATTTTGATTCCGAGCCGCTGGCGGCGCTTGCACCGTAAATTGTGCGTGGTTGATGGCCACGTGGCCTTTTGTGGCGGAATCAATGTGCTCGACGACTTTTATGACCCCAACCACGGTGTCCTGGAGGCCCCGCGATTTGACTTTGCCGTGCGCGTGACCGGCCCGCTGGTTGAGTCTGCGCACGCCGCCATGCTGCAGTTTTGGTGGCGTCTTCAAGCCACGCGTATCGTGCGCCAGGGTGACCTGACGGCGGCCTGGCAGGCATTGCGCGAGGCACACAAGTTTGATCCTGACCAGCCGGAGCACACCAATGATTTGATGCCCGCTGGCGCCCTGGCCCGCACCAGGGCGGACCTGATTTTGCGCGACAACCTGCGCCACCGTACCCGCATCGAACGTGCCTACCGTCAGGCCATTGGTGAGGCGAAACACGACATCATCATTTCGAACGCCTATTTTTTACCGGGTCGAAAAATTCGCAAAGGCTTGATGCATGCCGCCCAGCGTGGCGTGCGGGTGCGCTTGTTGTTGCAGGGCCGTTATGAATACTTCATGCAGTTCCATGCCGCGCGCATGGTCTATGGCAAATTACTGGCGGTTGGGATCGAGATCATCGAGTACAAGGTGAGTTTTCTGCATGCCAAAGTCGCAGTGATCGATGGCCATTGGGCCACGGTGGGGTCGTCCAATCTCGACCCGTTAAGCCTGTTGCTGGCGCGTGAGGCCAATGTGGTGGTCGATGACGTGGTGTTTGCGCAGAACTTGCAGTCGCGCCTGGAACGCGCCATGCAGTTGGCTGGCACGCGTGTTGACCCTTCTGACTATGCGAACCGCCCTGTCATTCAGCGACTGCTCGACAGGGCCGCTTATGTCGTGATGCGCACCTTGCTCTTCATTTATGGGAAACGCTACTAATTAAATAGCTTGAAAGTCTTTGATGGCAATAGTCAAGAGCGAATAACCTCGTTATTAAAAGACTGCTAACATTGTTTCTCATTCAATCACAGCTTGATCGACCCATGAATTTAGCCACCGCCGAAGAAGGCACACCAGTCTCCGTCAAAATCCGCGAACGCGTCCTGGCCGCGCGCAAGCGGTTCCATGCCAACGACAACATTGCCGACTTTATCGAGCCCGGCGAGCTTGAACTCTTGCTGGACGAAGTAGAGGCCAAGATGAAAGGGGTGTTGGGCAGCCTCGTGATCGACACCGAGCATGACCACAACACCGACGACACCGCACGCCGCGTGGCCAAGATGTATGTCAAGGAAGTGTTTCAGGGCCGTTATGTCAAGGCGCCTACCATCACCGAGTTTCCCAATGCCGAGCACCTCAACGAGCTGATGATTGTGGGCCCCATTACCGTGCGCAGCGCCTGTAGCCACCATTTTTGCCCGATCATGGGCAAGATCTGGATTGGGGTGCTGCCCAACGAACACACCAACGTGATCGGTTTGTCCAAGTACGCGCGACTGGCCGAATGGGTCATGGGTCGGCCGCAAATCCAGGAGGAAGCCGTGGTGCAGCTGGCCGACCTGATCCAGCATAAAACCCAGCCCGACGGTCTGGCCATCGTGATGGAGGCCACCCACTTTTGCATGGGCTGGCGTGGCGTCAAGGACGTTGACAGCAAAATGATCAACTCGGTGATGCGCGGAAGTTTTCTGAAAGACGCCAATTT
>JAQSDS010000449.1 GCA_029946045.1 Rhodoferax sp. | reverse complement strand
GCAGGGCGAGGTATTACGCCGCTTTGAACAATTGGTGACTCAGCCGCACGGCATCGTGCTGGTCACCGGGCCCACCGGCTCGGGCAAGACCACCACCTTGTACGCCGCGCTGCAGCGGCTCGACTCAAGCAGCAGCAACATCATGACGGTTGAAGACCCGATCGAGTACGAACTGGCGGGCGTCGGCCAGACCCAGGTCAACGCCAAGATTGACCTGACTTTCGCCAAGGCCTTGCGCGCCATTCTGCGGCAGGACCCCGACGTGATCATGATCGGTGAAATCCGTGACTTCGAGACCGCGCAGATCGCCATCCAGGCCTCCCTGACCGGTCACCTGGTGTTGGCCACCTTGCACACCAATGACGCCGCCAGCGCCGTGACGCGCCTGACCGACATGGGTGTCGAACCATTTTTATTGAGCTCCAGCCTGCTGGGCGTCTTGGCCCAGCGCCTGGTGCGCAAGCTGTGCCCGCATTGCAAAATCGACAACCGACCCGTCGGTTGCGCCCAGTGCGGCCAGACCGGCTACAGCGGTCGCAGTGGCGTCTTCGAGTTGCTGGTGACCAACGATGCCATCCGTGCCCAGATTCACAGCCACGCCTCTGAGGCCGACATCCGCGGCGCCGCCATGGCGACCGGCATGGTGCTGATGCGCGAAGATGGCGAACGTCTGGTGCGTGAGGGCATCACGTCACGCGAAGAATTGTTGCGCGTCACCCGCGACTAGGCCACGCAGCCAGAGACACCTCATGCCGGTTTATTCCTTCGAAGCCATCAGCGCCGCCGGCGACACCCGCAAGGGTGTGATCGAGGCCGATTCGGCCAAGGCCGCTCGCGGCCTGTTGCGCGCGCAGGCGCTGGTGCCGCTCAAGGTGGAGGCGGTCAGCGCCCAGTCGAGTGATCAGGCGCAGGCAGGCCAGAGCTGGCGCCGACGCCGCGTTTTCAGCGCCACCGCCCTGGCCATCTGGACGCGTCAGCTCGCTGGCCTGGTGTCCTCTGGCTTGCCGCTCGAGCGTGCGCTTTCTTCCTTGTCGGACGAGGCCGAAAAAGCCCCCGAGCGCGAACTGGTAGCCATGCTGCGCGCCGAGGTCAATGGCGGCGCGCCGTTTGCCAAGGCGCTGGCCCAGCACCCGCGCGAGTTCTCGGATATTTTTGTGGCGGTCATCGGTGCCGGCGAGCAAAGCGGCAGCTTGGGGCTGGTGCTGGAACGCCTGGCTGACGACCTTGAAGAACAGCACGCGCTCAAAGCCAAGTTGATCGGCGCCGCCCTGTATCCGGCCATCGTCTCGCTGGTGGCTGTGGTTATTGTGCTGTTTCTGGTGACCTATGTGGTGCCGCAGGTAGCCCATGTGTTTGCCGGCAGCAAGCGTGCGTTGCCTCTGCTGACTGTGATCATGATCAATACCAGTGCCTTCCTGCGCAGCTACGGCTGGCTGCTGGCGTTGGTGCTGGTCGCTGCCGTCTTCGGCTTGCGCCTGGCCCTGGCCAAAGCGGGCTTTCGTGAAAAATTCGATGCCGCCTGGCTCAATCTGCCTATCTTGGGCAAGATGTCACGCAGTTACAACTCGGCCCGTTTCGCCAGTACCTTGGCCATGCTCGCAGCCGCAGGCGTGCCCATATTGAAAGCCTTGCAGGCCGCTGCCCAGACCCTGTCCAACCGGGCCATGCGCACGGATGCACTCGACGCCTTGGTGCTGGTGCGCGAAGGCGCGCCACTGGCCTCTGCGCTGGCGCAAAAAAAACGCTTTCCGGGCTTGCTGGCTATGTTTGCGCGCTTGGGTGAACAAACCGGTACGCTGCCCTTGATGCTGCAGCGCGCGGCCAAACAGCTCAGCACCGAAGTGCAACGCCGCGCCCTGCAACTCGCCACCTTGCTGGAGCCGCTGCTGATCGTGGCCATGGGCCTGATGGTGATGCTGATTGTGCTGGCGGTGCTGATGCCGATCATCCAGCTCAACCAGCTGGTGCGGTAGGGGCGAGTCAGGCCAATGCTGTTGGGTGAGACCATGAAATTTTTCTCTGACTATCGTGTTTTGGTATTGCCGGGGCGGGATGGTTCAGGTGATGACCATTGGCAGACTTTGTGGGAACGTCTTTTCCCTGAGTTCGTACGTGTTCAGCAACGGGACTGGGTGCGTCCCGTGTATTCCGAATGGGGCCTTGCTCTGACCGATGCTGTGACAGTGGCGGAAAAGCCGGTTCTTTTAATTGCCCACAGCGCGGGTACTTCCTTGACCATGCGATGGGCCGCCGATAGGCCTGACTTGGCGCGCAAGGTCGTCGGAGCGTTTCTGGTGGCTCCTTCTGATCGTGACGTATTGGAAGGCAGTCCAGACAATCCTATTCAGGGCTTTGGCCCAATGATTTTGAAACCACTGCCGTTTCGATCTGTGGTGATTGCCAGTCAAAATGATCCGTTGGTCTCGTTTGATCGGGCAAAGCTATTTGCCCAAGCGTGGCAATCTACCCTGGTGGATGCGGGCATGCAGGGACACCTTGGGTCTGCCGCCAAGCTTG
Source organism: Rhodoferax sp. (assembly GCA_029946045.1). Lineage (GTDB taxonomy): Bacteria > Pseudomonadota > Gammaproteobacteria > Burkholderiales > Burkholderiaceae_C > Rhodoferax. The sequence goes on along the minus strand of JAQSDS010000449.1, from coordinate 9,264 downwards.
GCGTATGGCCGCAGGGCTTAGTGACCCTGGGGCAGTTTATCGCGACCCTTTGAACGCAGCGTAGTTGTTGGACGCTGTGTCCCCGTTCGCTTGGTTCATGGCTTCTAAGTTGGTTTTAGGCTACCAGTCCACCAGGCTCAAGCCCACGCTCAACACCGTGCGCCGACGGTTGTAGTCGATCAACGAATTACCGTAGCCGCTGAACAACTTGGTGTGCAAACGTAAACCGCTGTGGTAGCCGGTCTGGCCGCTCTCACCCAGCTTGCGCAACCATTCCAGACGGAACGAGCCGTTGCTGTTGGCGCGCAAGGCATGGCGCAATGTCAGCCCGACCGTGTCGTCGGCGTTAAGGTTCCAGAAGCCAGCCACTTCGGCCCGGCCAATCAGGTCGCTGATGTTGGGGTTGTCATCATCAGACGCGTCCTCGGGCATGCGGTACCACAGTTTGCCAACGACGTTGAAGCGTTGGTCCTTTTCCATGCCGGCCATCAGAACGGTGCGGTTCCAGCTGCGCGACAGCGGCAGAGGTTGGCCATTGGACTGGTGGTTGAAACTGATGCCGCTGTAGCGCAGACGCCAGCCCCAGGGCAGGGGGGCATCGATTGGCAGGATGTAGATCAGTTCGGGTTCGTGGTCTGTGGTCCGGAAAGGCCGCGACAGGTCGCCACTGAAAAGCTGCCAGTTGGACTGTTGCGAGTAGCCAAACCACAGCGAATCGCGCGCGAGCGTTTGGTCACGGGTCAGCAGACCTTTGGCAATTTTGGTTCGCACCGACAGTTCGATGCGCATTTCTGAATTTGAGAAATTGGTGACTGTGGCCGCCGTATGGTTCGGAGACGGCGAGCTGGGTTGTTTGTTCACGCTGTCCGCGCCGATCCACGACAGGCTGATGGGGCTGTAGCCGCGAATGCCAAAGGTGCCGCAGTCGCTGCCCGGCTCCAGTTCCCAGAAACGCGACAGTTCCGAGAATGTGGGGTTTTTACAGTTGTGGGCTTCAGGGGCCGTCATGGTGATGACAACGGGGGGGGCCGCCTGCGGCATCGCAAGCAGGGTGGTGTCGGGTGCTGACAAAGGTGGCACGGCCACTGGCCTGGCTTGCTGTTCCGCCCACTGGTCAAAGCAGCGCAGACGGGCAACGCTGTCACCAAGCATGGCGCTGCACTGCTGCCACCCCGGTGGGTTGGCGCTTGCTGAGGTGGATAAGTCATTTTGAGCCTGAGCCCAATGTGACATAGCACCAGACGCAATAAAAACCAAAACGGAAAACAGCTTCCTGGATGGCCGCGCTTTGCTCGCCGTACCGACGTCCTTGTTCCAGGACCGGGTACGGTATGGGTCTGGGAACTGTTGGCTCGCAATGAGAGTATTCAATTGAATGCTTCCTTTCTTGTCGCTGGGTTCTAGACTTGTTGCGCCTATTTGACCAGCGCCCGCGCCGCCGCCCCGTCAATGGCCTTCTGCGCAAACTCGGCGCGCAAGGCCCTGAGCTTTTCGCGTGGGTCTTCTTTCACCGTGTTTTGATCGAGCCCCATCTCGGCAATAAAACGGCTGGGCTGGGCGGCTACCATTTCGCGGCCTTTTTTGCGCTTGCGGGTCCAGCTCACGGCCAGGCTGCGCTGGGCGCGGGTGATGCCCACGTACATCAGGCGGCGCTCTTCCTGCAGGTGCGAGGTCAGGGTGGCGCTGGCGGCCTCTTGCGCGGCGGCGCGCAGCGCGCTCGATGCGTTGCTGGCGGGTGCCTCGTCGGGGTTGTCGCGCAGCTTGAAGGGCAACATGCCCTCGGTCACGCCGACCAGCATCACATGCGGCCACTCCAGCCCCTTGGCCGCGTGCAGGGTCGACAGCGTGACCACGTTCTGGTCGGTCTCGCGCTCGCTGATGGTGGACAGCAGCGACACGGTTTGCGCTACTTCAAGCAGTGACTTGAGCTCGCCCGCCGTGCTGACGCCGGCCGCATCGTCAATCTGGCCGCCGCAGCGCCCGCTCATCCAGTCGCAAAAGTCCAGCACAGTGCTCCAGCGCGCAGCAGCCACTTTCTCGCTGTCTTCGCCATCTGTCAGGTATTGCTCAAAGCCAATGTCCTTGAGCCAGTCGAGCAAGAATGTTTTGGCCGCCTCCGCACCCAGCGTGTGGCGGGCGCGGAATTCGAGGTCGTTGATTTCGCGGCCAAACTCATGCAGGCTGCCCAGCGCCTTGCCCGAAATGACGGACCCCAGACTGCTGGAAAACAGCGCCTCGAACATGCTGACCCGGTATTTGGTGGCAAAGTCACCCAGATGCGCCAAGGTCTGGTGGCCAATGCCGCGCTTGGGTGTGGTCACGGCGCGCAAAAAAGCCGGGTCGTCGTTGTTGTTGATCCACAAGCGAAACCAGGCGCACAGGTCCTTGATTTCGGCGCGGTCAAAAAAGCTGGTGCCGCCCGACACCTTGTACGGAATCGCCGCTTTGCGCAGTGCTTTTTCAAAAGCCTTGGCCTGGTGGTTGGCGCGGTAGAGCACGGCAAAATCCCTGAATTCCTTGAACTGCGGTCCGGCCTGGTTCAGGCCGCTGGCGCGCAGGCTCTGGATGCGCGCCACGGTGCGTTCGGCCTCGTGTTCTTCGGTGTCGGCGTCTACCACCCGCACCGGCTCGCCTTCGCCCAGGTCGCTCCACAGGTTTTTCGGGTAGAGCTTGGGGTTGGGGCCAATGACGTTATTGGCAGCCCGCAAAATGGCCCCAGTGGAGCGGTAGTTTTGCTCCAGTTTGATGACTTTGAGCGCAGGAAAATCGACCGGCAGTTTTTTCAGGTTGTCGAGCGTGGCGCCGCGCCAGCCGTAAATCGACTGGTCGTCGTCGCCCACCGCGGTAAAGCGCGCCTGCGCCGGGTCTTTGCCGCCCACCAGCAGCTTTAACAGTTCGTACTGGGTGGCGTTGGTGTCCTGGTATTCGTCCACCAGAATATGCCCCACCTGCTTTTGCCATTTTTGCCGCACAGATTCGTGGTTTTGCAGCAATTTGAGCGGCAGGCTGATGAGGTCGTCAAAGTCGACGCTCTGGTAGGCCGTGAGCCGTTCCTCGTAGTGCGCCATGACACGCGCGATGATGCGCTCGCTGTCACTGCTGGCCTGTGCTGCGGCAGCTGCGGCATTGAGCCCCTGGTTTTTCCACAGGCTGATGGTCCATTGCCAGCTGCGCGCCGTGGCGGCGTCGACCGAGCCACCGGCGTCTTTCAGGATGCTGTTGACGTCGTCGCTGTCCAGAATAGAAAACTGCGGTTTGAGGCCCAGCGCCGCGCCGTCTTCGCGCAGCAGGCGCACGCCCAGGGCGTGAAAGGTGCAGATGGCCGCATCCTTGGCTGCCCTACCAATCAGGCCGCGCGCGCGCTCGCGCATCTCAGTGGCGGCCTTGTTGGTGAAGGTGATGGCAAAGATGTTTTTGGCCGCGACCCCCGATTTGATGAGTTGGCCGATTTTGTGGGTGATGACCCGGGTTTTGCCCGAACCGGCGCCAGCCAGCACCAGGCAGGGGCCGTGCATGAAGTTCACGGCTTCTTGCTGTGCCAGGTTCAGGCCGGTGGTGGGGGAAGACATGACTTTGATTTGCAAAGCCGCGAATCATACAGAGTCACGCGGTTGCTACGGGGCGCGTGGGGCTGTCGGGTCTGCGCTGGGGTGCGGTCGCCGCTTCCAGCGCCTGCACAAACATGGCGGCCACGTCAAAACCGGTCTGGTCAAAGATCTCCTGGAAACAGGTCGGGCTGGTGACGTTGATTTCGGTCAGGCTGTCGCCAATCACGTCCAGCCCCATCAGCAGCAGGCCGCGCCCGGCCAGCACCGGGCCAATGGCCTCGGCAATGCTGCGGTCGCGCGCGCTCAGGGGTTGCGCCACGCCTTTGCCGCCAGCTGCCAGGTTGCCGCGCACCTCGCCACCTTGCGGAATACGCGCCAGGCAGTAGGGCACGGGCTGGCCGCCAATCACCAGAATGCGCTTGTCGCCCTCGGCAATAGCGGGTAAAAACTTTTGCACCATCACGGTCTCGGCGCCGTCGCGGTTGAGCGTCTCAATGATGGCCCCCAGGTTCAGTCCGTCTGCCTTGACCCGGAAAATGCCCGTGCCGCCCATGCCGTCGAGCGGCTTGAGGATGATGTCGTGGTGTTCGGCATGAAAGCGCCTGATGTCCTGCGCGTCGCGGGTGACCAGGGTCGGGCCGATGAACTGCGGCCATTCCATGATGGCCAGCTTTTCGGGGTGGTCGCGCAGCGCGCGCGGCTTGTTGAACACTTTGGCGCCTTCGCGCTCGGCCTGCTCCAGCAGGTGGGTGGCGTAGAAAAACTCGCTGTCGAAGGGCGGGTCCTTGCGCATCACCACGGCGTCAAAGTCCTTGACTGCCTGCCCACGTTCATCGGGTTTGTGCTGCACCGCGTTGAACCAGTGCACCGGGTCGCCGGTGAGGGTGATGTCGCGCACAAAGGCGGTCACGGACTCGCCGCGCTGCCACCGGATGTCTTTGGGTTCGCAGACGCTTAAAACATGGCCGCGGGCCTGCGCCTCGCGCATCATGGCAAAGGTGCTGTCCTTGTAGATTTTGAAGGATTCGAGGGGGTCGGCGATAAAGAGCAGGTGCATTCAGGCGGTCCTAAAGTGTTGGGGACAGAGCTAAAGATCTGTCCCGCAAGGTTTACGGTTCGTTGGGGACAGAGCTAAAGATCTGTCCCGCAAGGTTTACGGTTCGTTGGGGACAGAGCTAAAGATCTGTCCCGCAAAATCCACGGTTCGTTGGGGACAGAGCTAAAGATCTGTCCCGCTAAATTCTTGATTTGTTGAGGACAGAGCAAACTTGTTGCGCAAATCTTGTTCTGTCCCGCAAGGTTTTAGATTTCAATCTTGCTGCCCAGCTCTACCACCGAGTTGCTGGGCAACTTGAGGAAGTTGGCTGCGCCGCTGGCGTTCAGGTGCATCTGGGCGAATAGTTTTTCACGCCAGGGCGCCATGCCGCTGCCCAGCGTGGGGGCAATGGTGTCGCGGCTCAGGAAATAGCTGGTGCTCATGGGCTCCAGCTCGAACCCACGGCTCTTGATCAGTTGCAGGGCACGCGGCAAATCAGGGTCGTTCTTGAAACCATAGTTCACCACCACCTGCCAGCAATCGTGCCCCAGCGATTCAAGCTCGAGGCGCTTGCTCATGCCGATCCACGGCACTTCATGGTTCACCACCGTGACAAACAGGTTAACCTCATGCAGCACCTTGTTGTGTTTGAGGTTGTGCAGCATGGCGTTGGGCACCGTGCCGGGCGCAGCGGTCAGGAACACCGCGGTACCCGCAACGCGGGTGGGCGGGCTGACAAAAACCGCTTCCAGAAAGCTGTTCAGGTCGATGGCATCGGCGGCCAGCTTTTTGTTGAGCAGGCGCCGACCGTCTTTCCAGGTGATCATCACCGTGAACACGCCGGCCGCAATCAGCAAGGGGAACCAGCCACCGTCCGCCAACTTGAGCAGGTTGGAGCTGAAAAATGCCAGGTCCACCACAAAGAAAACGCTGGTGGCAGCCAGACACAGCGCCAGCGGGTAGCCCCAGGCGTAGCGGATGACAAAAAACGTCAGTACGGTGGTGATCAGCATGTCCAGCGTGACGGCAATGCCGTAGGCAGCAGCCAGGTTGCTCGATGACTTGAACAGCATCACCGCCAGCACAATCAGCACAAACAGGCCCCAATTGACGAAGGGCATGTAGATTTGGCCGGTTTCCCGCACATTGGTGTGCCACACCTGAAAGCGCGGCAAATAGCCCAGCTGAATCACCTGTTTGGTGACAGAAAACGCGCCGGTAATCAGCGCTTGAGAGGCAATCACCGTGGCCATCGTGGCGAGCATGACCAGCGGAATCAGGGCCCAGCTGGGTGCCATCATGTAGAACGGATTTTTGACAGCTTCGGGGTTGCTCAGCAGCAAGGCACCCTGACCAAAATAGTTCAGGGTCAGGCAGGGCATGACAATGAGGAACCAGGCCAGCCGGATTGGCTTTTTGCCAAAATGACCCATGTCGGCATACAAGGCCTCGCCACCGGTCACGCACAACACCACGGCGCCCAGGATGATGAAGGTGGTGAGCGGCTCGGCCCACATGAACGCCAGCGCGTAGTGCGGGCTCAGCGCCTGCAGAATTTCGGGGTTGTGCACGATGTGCGACACGCCCAGCACGGCAATGCAGATGAACCAGACCAGCGTGATGGGCCCGAAAAATTTGCCGATGTCGGCTGTGCCGCGCTTTTGCACCGCAAACAGGCCAAACAGGATCACCAGGGTGAGCGGGATCACCGCTTTTTTGAAGGTGGGCGACACCACCTCCAGGCCTTCAACCGCCGACAGCACCGAGATGGCGGGGGTGATGACGCCATCGCCATAAAACAGGCAGGTACCAAAAATACCCACCAGCAGCAACACGCGACGTAACCGTGGTTTGTCCTTGACCGACTGGGAAGCCAGCGCCAGCATGGCCACCAGGCCGCCTTCGCCGTTGTTGTCGGCGCGCAGCACCAGGGTCACGTATTTCAGGGAAATGATGACGGTGAGGGTCCAGAAAAAGATCGACAGGATGCCCATCACGTTGTCGACCGTGAAGGGCACATGACCCGAGCCAAAGACTTCCTTGACGGCGTACAGCACGCTGGTGCCGATGTCGCCATAGACCACACCGATGGCCCCCAGGGTGAGGGCGCGAAGCGAGGTTTGAGATGTTGCCAAAGTGTGATCCGGGTGCCTCAGGCCGCCGGGCTCCGTGTCGTGAGAGGCCGCTATTTTGCGTCAGAAACGCAGGCTACTCGAAATCTTGCGCATCGGGGTCGGTGGCTTCCAGCTCATAACTGGCGGCCAGCATGGCCAGGCGCCCGACCACGCCGTACATGTAAAAGCGATTGGGCACGCTGGCACCCGGTTTCACCCCCGGCTGGGGCAACTGGGTGCTGTGCTCAAAGGCCAGCGGTACGTAACCGGCACCGGGGGCATTCAGGTTTTCGTCGATGCCGCGCCCGGCATGCACCCGGTAGAAGCCGCCGACCACGTAGCGGTCCATCATGTAGACCACCGGTTCGGCCACGGCATCGTTGACCCGCTCTTGCGTCAAAACACCTTCCTGCACCATGAAGTCATGCGGCAAAAAAGGTGATTTACGGCCCTTGTTCAGGGTCTGGATGCGGTCTTGCAGCGCCTGCATGTCGTTGGCATCACGCACGGTGACAATGCCGAGCTCGTGGGTGCCGTGGTCGGCCTTCACCACCACAAAAGGCTTCTCTTTGATGCCGTACTCTTTGTATTTGCGCTTGACGCGGGCTAGCACGCTGTCGACCTGGGTCTGCAGGGCTTCGAACCCGCTGCTCTGGTCCAGGGACACGTTTTCGCAGCGGTCAAACAGCGGGTGAATCAACCAGGGGTCGACCCCCAGCAGTTTGCCCAGTCGTTTGGACACCTCTTCGTAGCATTTGAAATGTGTGCTTTTGCGTCGGGTGGGCCAGCCCGCGTGCAAGGGCGGCAGCAGGTATTGCTCGTAGGTTTCTTCCAGAATGCCGGGCACACCGGCGCTCAGGTCGTTGTTGAGCAAAATGGTGCAGGGGTCAAAGTCTTTCAGGCCAAGGCGGCGTTTGGTCCGGATGACAGGCTCGAGCATGACCCGGTCGCCGTTTTGCAATTCGAAGCTGGTGTTTTTCTTGATGGCAGGATCAATTGAGCCGAGCCGCACGTTGAGGCCCGCCATGTTAAAAATGCGCTGCAATTGGGCCAGGTTGGCGAGGTAAAAACTGCTCGGCTGGCCGTTTTCGGGGATCACCAGCAGGTTGCGCGCTTCCGGGCAAATTTTTTCGATGGCGGCCATGGCGGCCTGCACGGCCAAAGGCAGCATTTCCGTGGTGAGGTTGTTCCAGCCGCCGGGGTACAGGTTGGTGTCCACCGGGGCCAGCTTGAAGCCGGCGTTGCGCACATCGACCGAACTGTAAAACGGGGGGGTGTGCTCCATCCATTCCAGCCGGAACCAGCGCTCAATGGCGGGCATGGAGTCCAGCACGCGCTGCTCCAACTCGTTGATGGGGCCCGTCAGGGCGGTGATCAGGTGCGGAACCATAGGAGACCTTGCATAGTGTTGGCGTTGATTTTAAGCGGTGGCGCCAGGGCCTCATAAGTCCCCGTCGGGGCAAGCCGTTGTTTAGCGACGCACTTCGCCTTCGCCCAGCACCACGTACTTGAGTGAGGTCAGGCCCTCGATGCCGACCGGGCCGCGGGCGTGAAACTTGTCGGTACTGATGCCAATCTCGGCCCCCAAGCCATATTCAAAGCCGTCGGCAAAACGGGTGCTGGTGTTGACCATGACACTGGCCGAATCGACCTCGCGCAGAAACTGTTGCGCGTGCATGTGGTCACGCGTCAGGATGGCATCGGTGTGGTGGCTGCTGTAGCGGTTGATGTGGGCAATGGCCTCGTCCACATCGGCTACGACCTTGATGCTGATGATGGGCGCCAGGTACTCTTCATACCAGTCGGCCTCCAGCGCGGGCTGCAGCACCATTTTGGCGGGGCAGGCCTGTAACAAGGCCAGGGCCTCGGGGTCGCAGCGCATCTCTACCCCCTTGACTGCATAAATGGCACCGATCAGCGGCAGGAATTGGGCCGCTATGCCGCGCGCCACCAGCAGGCTCTCGGTGGCGTTGCAGGGGCTGTATTTACTGGTTTTGGCGTTGTCGGCCACCTTGACGGCCATGGCCAGGTCGCAGGGGTCGTCGACATAGGTGTGGCAATTGCCGTCCAGGTGCTTGATGACCGGCACTTTTGATTCGCGGCTGATGCGTTCAATCAGCCCCTTGCCGCCGCGCGGAATGATCACGTCCACATACTGCGGCATGGTGATGAGCTCACCCACCACGGCGCGGTCGGTGGTTTGCACCAGTTGCACCGCATGGGCGGGCAGGCCGCTGTCGATCAAGGCCTGTTGCACCAACCGGGCCAGCGCCTTGTTGGACTCAATGGCTTCGGAGCCGCCGCGCAAGATGCAGGCGTTGCCGCTTTTGATGGACAGGCTGGCGGCTTCGATGGTGACGTTGGGGCGGCTCTCGAAGATCATGCCAAACACCCCAATGGGCACGCGCATTTGCCCCACGCGGATGCCGCTGGGCTGCTGTCGCAAGGCGGTGATCTCGCCGATGATGTCGGCCATGGCGGCCAGTTGCTCGCAGCCCTGGGCACAGGTCTCGATCACCTGAGGGCTCAGCTTGAGCCGGTCCACCATCGGTGCAGCCATGCCCGC
>JAQSDS010000448.1 GCA_029946045.1 Rhodoferax sp. | reverse complement strand
GCACCGACCGCCCCATCAAACAGGTGGCAGCAGCCAGCGGATTTCAAAACGAAAAGAGCTTCATGCGCGCCTTCAAAGGCTGGACCGGTCTCAGCCCCGCAGAATTCAGACAGGCAGCCAGCATGGGTGCCTGATCAAGCCCCAGCCAGTAGCCCAGGCACATCGTCCATGCGACGAAACACCTGGCTCGCACCGGCCAGCAGCAGGGCGGCATCTGCCGATGGCTGCGGACTGTAGGCCCAGACCGTGGCGCCGGCCGCCACACCCGCCGTCACGCCCACCGTGGTGTCTTCAATGACCAGGCACTGGTGACCTGGCACCTGCAGATGCCCGGCAGCCGCCAGATAGACGTCAGGGGCCGGCTTGGAGCGTGGCATTTCATGGCCGCTGAAAATCTTTCCTTCAAAAAAACCCAGCAGGTCAACTTTTCCCAATTGCATTTCCACCTTGAAACGGTCCGCCCCGGACGCGCAGGCAATGCGTCCCTGGGTGGTCTCGTGCGCCGCTTGCACCGCAACCCGTGCACCCGAAATCACTTTCAGCCCGGCAACAAGCGCCTGGTTGCGCCGCTGGTAAAAGCTGTTCAGCCAGTCCTGCGTCAAGGGCTGGCCGGTACGCGCCTCGATCACGGCCCGTTCTTCACGCACGGTCTTGCCAACGAAGTAAGCCATACATTCGGCCAGCGTCATGGACCAGCCCGATTCCTCCAGCATGTCGCGCAGTACCTGGTTGGTAAGGGGCTCACTGTCGACCAATACGCCGTCACAGTCGAACAAAATGGCGTCAAACCTCATCGCACTTCATCCTGATACGGCTCATTTTTTTCGGCTTATGTTTACCCATCACGTGGCCTTGGATTGGCGGCGCGCCTTGTGCTGTTCCATGGTTTCCACCGGTGCCCCCCGCTTGACCCAGTCGGTAAAACCACCGTCGATATGCGCCACGTTGGTCATGCCCATGGCTTGCAAGGTCTGGGTGGCCAGCGCGCTGCGCCAGCCGGCACCGCAAAACAAAATGTACTCTTTGGACGCATCGCCAAACACCGGCTTGTAATAAGGCGAAGCCGGATCCACCCAAAACTCCAGCATGCCGCGCGGTGCGTTGATGCAGCCCGGCACCGTGCCTTCGCGCTCAAGCTCGCGCACGTCGCGAATGTCAACCACCTGCACGTGCGGATCGTCCAGACGCGCTTTGACCTCTTCGACCGAGTAGGTCTTGACTTGGGCCATGGCCTCGGCCACGAGTTGCTGGTAGCCTTTGGTGATGGGCATGAGGGGTCTCCTGTTGAAAAAACGAGCGGCAAATGAGCTGCACCAAAGCAGGGTGCTTTTTTTGCAAGCATCATAGCGGAGCGATGCTCGCGACTCCCTGAAGCTCAATGCATCGCCACTTCATCCGCCCAGACCGTAAAACCCTGCAACGTGTTGGGCCCGAAGGTGCTGGTCAGCGCCACGTCGCAGGCGTCGCGGCCACGGGCCATCAGCACACGACCGATGCGCGGCGTGTTGTTGCGCGCATCGAAGGTGTACCAGCGGTCGCCCAGAAAAGCTTCAAACCAGCCGGCAAAGTCCATTGGCCCCAGAATGGCTGGAATACGGATGTCCCCGAGGTAGCCGGTGCAATAACGCGCCGGGATGTTCATGCAGCGGCACAGGGCAATCGCCAGGTGGGCGTAATCGCGGCACACCCCCTGCCCTTCCTTGTAGGCTTCCCAGGCAGAGCGTGTGCGCCGGGCATGGTGGTAGCCAAACGCGATGCGCTGGTGGACAAAGTCGCAGATCGCCTGCACCCTGGCCCAGCCGGTCGGGCCGGCACCAAACTGCTGCCAGGCGATGTCGGAGAGCAGGTCGGTCTCGCAGTAACGGCTGCCCAGCAGATAGACCAGCACCGATTCGGGTAGGTGCTCGACCGGCGTCTGCTCAACCCAGGGCGCCACCACATCGGGCAGGCCGCTGTCATTGACCAGTGCCTCGGTGCGCAACACCAGTCTGCCCTTTGGTGCGACGATGCGGCTGCACCAGTTGCCAAAGAGGTCGCGGTAAGCGCTGATCGGAACTGCCGGGCTGGTCACCAAAATATCCGGACGCACCAAGTCGCTTGCCCGCGAATGGTGGATGTTGAGCGACAAAAGCATCGGCGTCGGCCCGGGGCAGTCGTAGGCCATCTCAAAGCCGACGCGCATGCGCAGCCTGGCCGCAGGAGCTTGAAACAGCGTCTGTCCCGGTATATCGTTGGTGTGCATGCTAGTGGAATCCGGGTTGGAATGAAGGGAGACCCATGGCCTAAACCACGGCCAAAGGCATCAGAGCATAAGTTGCAACTGGCAAGCTGTTTGTACGCCAACACACCCACGCAATAAACGTTCCACGCCGCCAAACATCCGGCAAATGGCTGACAACCGCCCTGGGTCAGAGCGCTCTCTGGATGATGATTTTTTGCACGTCAGAAGTGCCTTCGTAGATCTGGCAGACGCGCACGTCGCGGTAGATGCGCTCCACCGGAAAGTCGCTCACATAGCCATAGCCACCCAGTGTCTGAATGGCAACGCTGCACACCTGTTCGGCCATTTCGCTGGCAAACAGCTTGGCCATGGCGGCTTCTTTCAGGCACGGGCGACCGGCATCACGCAATGCGGCGGCGTGCCAGATCAGTTGCCGTGCCGCTTCCAATTTAGTAGCGCATTCCGCAAGCCTGAATCCGACTGCCTGGTGATTGAAGATGGCCGTGCCAAAACTCTGGCGGTCTTTGGCGTAAGCCACCGCCACTTCAAACGCACTGCGCGCCATGCCAACGCTTTGCGCCGCAATGCCGATGCGCCCGCCCTCCAGCCCACCCAGAGCGATGCCGTAGCCCTCGCCCTCTTTGCCAATCAGGTTGTCCGCCGGAATGCGGCAGTCGTCAAAATTGATCTGCGCGGTGTCGCTGCTGTGCTGGCCCAGCTTGTCTTCCAGCCGCGCCACCACGTAGCCAGGTGCGTTGGTCGGCACCAGAAACGCGCTCATGCCTTTTTTGCCCGCGCCCTTGTCGGTCACCGCAATGACGATGGCCAGGTCGCCATTTTTGCCGCTGGTGATGAACTGCTTGACACCGTTGATGACGTAGGCGTCGCCGTCTCTGACGGCGGTGGTTTTGAGTGACGATGCATCCGAGCCCACATGCGGCTCGGTCAGGCAAAACGCGCCCAGCATCAGCCCTTGGGCTAAAGGCTCAAGCCACTGCTTCTTTTGCGCGGCATTGCCAAACTTCATCAAAATGGCATTGACCGGGCAATTGGTGACGCTGATGACGGTGCTGGTGCCGCCATCGCCAGCGGCAATCTCTTCCAGCACCAGCGCCAGCGTCAAATAATCCATATTGGCCCCGCCAAACGCCTCGGGCACACAAATGCCGTAAGCGCCCAGCGCAGCCAGGCCCTTGTGCACGTCGGTGGGGAAGGTGTGCTCCTTGTCCCACTTGGCAGCGTTTGGCCACAGCTCAGCCTGGGCAAAAGCGCGAACGGCATTGCGCACCATTTCCTGGTCTTGGGTTAACAACATGATGGTCTTTCAAAAAGGTGTTCTGTAGTTGACGTTGACGTTGACGTTGACGTTGACGTTGACGTTAACGTCAACTGGTCCGATTATCGGCCACACTTGTCGGTGCGGTGGCAAACCAGTTGGGTTCTTGGGCGTGCACGGCGTGTGCCACCAAGGCCAGAGGTGGTGCAAATGGCGGCGGCATTGGAAAACTGGCTTCGCCGTGCCCGACTTTGACCAGACCTTGACCAAACGCAATACAAGGCGATAAAGTCCGGGCAAAGTAGCACTATTCCAACGCCAAACGCGGGTACCGACGATGAAACCAAACCTGGTCAAAAAAACCCCCGTGTTGTACCTGCCGAAATCACCCACCGGCATCCGCGGGCTCGACGATATCACCGGCGGCGGGTTTCCGACGGGCCGGCCCACGCTGATCTGTGGCAGCGCTGGCTGCGGCAAGACGCTCATGGCGATGGAGTTTCTGGTCCACGGCGCGCAGCAATACAAGGAACCAGGCGTGTTCATGGCGTTTGAGGAAACGGCCGAAGATCTCACCAGCAATGTCGCCTCGCTCGGCTTTGATCTGAAGGCGCTGGTGGCGGCGAAGAAACTCGCGCTCGACTACGTCTACGTCGAGCGCAGCGAAATTGAGGAGACCGGCGAATACGACCTTGAAGGCCTGTTCATCCGCCTCGGCAGTGCCATCGACAGCATCGGTGCCAAGCGGGTGGTACTGGATACCGTAGAAGCCCTGTTTGCCGGGCTGCCCAACCCGGCCATTCTGCGTGCCGAGCTGCGCCGGCTGTTCCGGTGGCTCAAGCAAAAGGGGGTCACCGCCGTCATCACCGGCGAACGCGGCGAGAGTACCCTGACGCGCTATGGCATCGAAGAATACGTCTCGGATTGCGTGATCGTGCTCGACCATCGCGTGACCGAGCAGATGTCGACGCGGCGACTGCGCGTGGCCAAATACCGCGGCTCCGTCCACGGCACCAACGAATACCCGTTCCTCATCGACGAGCAAGGCATCTTCATGCTGCCGGTGACCTCGCTCGGTCTGCAGCACCTGGTGTCACAGGAACGCATCTCATCGGGCATCGCCCGGCTTGATGCCATGCTGGGCGGCAAAGGCTATTACCGTGGCAGCAGCATATTGGTGTCGGGCACGGCAGGCAGTGGCAAGACCAGCTTGGCCGCGCTCTTTGCCGAAGCGACCTGCCGCCGGGGCGAGCGCTGCCTGACGTTTTTGTTTGAGGAGTCGCCAAGCCAGTTGCTGCGCAACATGCGCTCGATCGGCGCAGATCTGCAGCCCTGGGTAAAAAAGGGGCTGCTGCGGCTTCAGGCCTCGCGGCCTTCGCTCACCGGCCTGGAAATGCACCTCTCGACCACGCTCAAGATGATCAACGAATTTGAGCCCAGCGTGGTGATCGTCGACCCGATTTCCTCGTTTGGCGGGGCCGGCTCGCAGGCCGAGATCAAGTCGATGCTGATCCGGCTGATTGACTTCCTCAAAGCGAGGAACATCACGGTGATGCTGGTCAACCTCACCCACACCGGCAGTGAGGCGGCAGAGCAAACCGGCGAAGCGATCTCCTCGCTGATCGACACCTGGCTGCTGCTGCGCGACCTGGAGTTCAACGGCGAGCGCAATCGCGGCATGTACGTGCTGAAATCACGCGGCATGGCGCACTCGAACCAGATTCGTGAGTTTTTGCTGAGCGACCACGGGGTCGAGTTGGCCGACGTGTATGTTGGCCCGGCGGGCCTGCTGACCGGCTCGGCCAGGCTGGCGCAGGAAGCGCGCGAGCAGGCCGAACAAGTGGCCGCGCAGCAGGATGCGCAGCGCCAGGATGTCGTGCTGGAGCGCAAGCGCCTGGCGATGGAGAGCCAGATTGCCGCCTTGCGCGCCGAATTCGCCGCCAGCGAGGCCGAGGTTGGCCAGCTCGCCAGCGAGGCATCACAACGCAAAAACCGGCTGCAGGATGACCGCCAGGCGATGGGCCGCAGTCGCCAGGCGGATGCGTCCACGATGGCCAGAGCGAAGAAAAAATGAGCGCTGGTCTGTCGGTGCTTACCAGGAGACCCAGCAAATGAATGCAAAAAAACAGGCAGCGCCAAGCGTAGCTAGCTCGACCGAGCCGACCGAGGTCATCTGGGATCTGCGCCTCTACGTGGCTGGCCAGACACCAAAATCACTGACTGCCTTCGCCAACCTGAAGCGCATCTGCAGCGAGCACTTGCAAGGCAAATACCGGATCGAGGTGATCGACCTGATGCTGCAACCGCAACTCGCTGCGGGCGACCAGATCCTGGCACTGCCCACGCTGGTGCGAAAACTCCCTGAGCCGGTGCGCAAGATCATCGGCGATCTATCGAACACGGAGCGGGTATTGATCGGCCTGGACCTGCGGCTGAGCGCATAGGAGAAAGAAACCATGACCGACTCCATTTCCGACTTTGAAGAACTGCTGGCGAAATCGGGCGAAGGCAAATACGTGCTGCGCCTGTATATCGCCGGCAACACGCCGCAGTCGGCGCGCGCCGTCGCCAACATCAAAAATTTATGCGAGGCGCGCCTGAAAGACCGCTACGAGCTCAACGTCATCGACCTCTATCAGCAGCCCGAGAATGCCCAGGGCGAGCAGATCGTGGTCGCGCCGACGCTGGTCAAGCAACTGCCGCTGCCACTGCGCCGGCTGATTGGCGATTTGTCGAACACCCATCGCGTGTTGATTGCGCTCGATATCAAGCCAGAGGAGTAATCGCCTTGCCGCCCACTGGAAAACCGCGCGAGGACCTCGCGCGGGAACTGAAGGATTTGCGCGAGCGGCTCGCTGAAGCCGAAGAGACGCTGTGGGCGATCCGCAACGGCGCTGTGGACGCGCTGATCGTGGCCGGCCCGCAGGGCGACCGGGTGTTCACGCTTGAAGACGCAAACACGCCCTACCGGGTGTTCATCGAGCAGATGAACGAGGGCGCGCTCAGCCTGTCCGAATCGGGCACCATCCTGTACTGCAACCGACGCTTTGCAGAACTGCTCAGCAAGCCGCTTGACCAGGTGATTGGCGCGGCGTTCGATGCCTTCCTCGCGCCAGGTCAGGGCACCGCCTGGGCCGCGCTGCTGCAGGCGACGCCATCGGGACGCAGCGAAGGCGAAGTCGGCTTGCGCCGCGACGACGGCACCTTGCTGCCCGTTCATCTGTCCCTCAACCGCCCGCCCCCGGCTTCGGTTGGCATCATCAGCATCGTGGCAACGGACCTGACCGAGCGCAATCGGGCCGAAGAACGCGAGCGCCAACACACCCAGGTCGCGCACATCAACCGGGTTCTGCAGATGCTGACCGCCAACGCACCGCTGGCCAGCGTGCTTGACACCATCGTGCGTGACCTGGAGTCACTTAACCCGGCCATGCTGTGCAGCATTTTGTTGCTGGATAACGACGGCAAACAACTGCGCCAGGGTGCCGCGCCGAGCCTGCCTGATTTTTTTAACGAGGCGATCGCGGGCCTGGCGATCGGTCACGGTGTTGGCTCTTGTGGCACGGCCGCCTTTACCGGCCAGCGCGTGGTTGTAGAAGAGATTGAAACCCACGCCTTTTGGACACCCTACCGCGACCTGGCGAGGCGAGCCGGTTTGGGTGCCTGCTGGTCGCAGCCGATTCTCTCGGAGCAAGGCCAGGTGCTCGGCACTTTTGCGGTCTACCACCGCCAGGCCTACCAGCCCACAGCTGCCGGGCTGCAACTGATTGAGGATGAAGCGCACCTGGCTGCCATCGCCATCGAAAAAACCACGTCCGAAAGCCGCCTGCAACTCGCCGCCAATGTGTTCACCCATGCCCGTGAGGGCATCATCATTACCGATGCGACGGGCACCATCATCGAGGTCAACGCCGCCTTCTCGCTGCTCACCGGCTACAGCCGTGACGAAGCGCTGGGTCAAAACCCGCGCATGCTGCAATCCGGCCGCCAGGTGCCCGAGTTTTATGCTGCCATGTGGAAAGCCCTGACTGACAAAGGCCACTGGTACGGCGAGCTCTGGAACCGGCGCAAGAGCGGTGAACTGTTTGCCGAAATGCTCACCATCAGCGCCGTGCGCGACGCGGCTGGCCAAACACAAAACTATGTGGCCCTGTTCACCGACATCACGCTGCAGAAAGAGCATCAGAACCAGCTTGAACGCATGGCCCACTACGACGCGCTCACCGGGCTGCCCAACCGCCTGCTGCTGGCCGACCGGATGCAGCAGGGCATCGTCCAGTGCCAGCGCCGCGAGCATTCACTTGCCGTGGCCTACCTCGACCTGGATCACTTCAAGGAGATCAATGACAAGTACGGCCACACCGCGGGCGACACCCTGCTGATCGAGTTGTCGCAGCGCATGAAAGAGGCCTTGCGCGAGGGTGACAGCCTGGCACGCATCGGCGGCGACGAATTTGTCGCCATCCTGGTCGATCTGGAACAGGCGCAAGACTGCTACCCGGTGCTGGAGCGGCTGCTGCGCGCTGCGGCCAGCTCGGTAGCCGTGCGTGCGGGCATTGACCAGGACGGCAACGTCATCGAAGCCGTGCTACAGACCTCGGCCAGCATCGGCGTGACCATCTTTCCGAAAGACGGCACCGATGCCGACCAGTTGCTGCGCCATGCCGACCAGGCGATGTACCTGGCCAAAGATGCCGGCAAGAACCGCTACCACCTGTTTGATGTGGCGCAGGATGCCGCGATTCAGACCCAGCATGACAGCCTGGAGCAGATTCGCCTTGCGCTCGATCACAAGGAATTCGTGCTGTTCTACCAGCCCAAGGTGAACCTGAGAACCGGCGCGGTCGTTGGTGCTGAAGCGCTGATCCGCTGGCAACACCCCGAGCGTGACCTGTTAGCCCCTTCCTTGTTCTTGCACATCATCGAAGACGACCCGCTCAATGTCGAGTTGGGCGAATGGGTCATCACCAGCGCACTGTCCCAAATGGGCCACTGGAAGACCGGCGGGCTCGACATCCCGGTCAGCGTCAACATCAGCGCCAGACAGCTACAAGACCCCAACTTTACGGCGCGCCTGTCAGCGCTGCTGCTTGAGCACCCGGACGTGGAACCGAATTGCCTGGAACTCGAAGTGCTGGAAACCAGTGCACTGGCAGATATCGTTCATGTATCCCAGATCATGCGCGCCTGTCAGGCCCTGGGCGTGCACTTCTCGCTGGACGACTTTGGCACTGGCTATTCGTCGCTGACCTATTTGCGCCGTCTGCCGGCGGAGGTGCTCAAGATTGACCAGAGCTTTGTTTGCGACATGCTCCAGGATCCGGATGACCTGGCGATTGTGCAAGGCGTTGTCGGCCTGGCCAGCGCCTTCCATCGCGGGGTCATTGCCGAAGGCGTGGAGACCGCAGCGCATGGCAAACTGCTGTTGTCGATAGGCTGTGAGTTGGCTCAGGGCTACGGCATCGACAAACCCATGCCTGCCGCCGATTTTCCCGACTGGATGGCCAACTGGCACTCGGCGGCGGTCTGGGCGGCTTGAGGGGAATTTATAAGAAAAATAGACCTCTAGCCTTTGTTTATAAATCGCCAGAAGCTCTCTTTTGGGTAGCAATTAGCCAGTGTTCAGAGCATTTCAAGCGCCACGGCGGTCGCCTCGCCACCGCCAATACACAGGCTGGCCACGCCCTTTTTCAGGCCACGCGCCTGCAGCGCATACATCAGGGTCACCATGATGCGGGCGCCGCTGCAGCCAATCGGGTGCCCCAGGGCGCAAGCGCCGCCATTCACATTGACGATGTTGTGGCTCAAATTAAGCTCGTGCATCAGCGCCATCGGCACCACGGCAAAGGCTTCGTTGACCTCCCACAGGTCGACGTCTTTCACGCCCCAGCCCGCCTTGGCCAGCACCTTGTTGACCGAGCCAATGGGCGCGGTGGCAAACCAGTTGGGTTCTTGGGCGTGCACGGCGTGCGCCACCACGCGCGCCAGCGGCTTGAGACCCAGGCTGGCCGCAGTGGAGGCACGCATCATGACCAGCGCGGCAGCGCCGTCGTTGATGCTGGAACTGCTGGCCGCCGTGATGGTGCCGTCCTTCTTGAACGCGGGTTTGAGCGAGCTGATCTTGTCGAGCTTGACCTTGCCGGGGCCTTCATCAATCGCAATGACGGTCTCACCGGCGCGCGTTTTGACGGTGACGGGCGCAATTTCGGCGGCAAAAGCGCCCGATTGGGTCGCTGCCTGCGCACGCTGCACGCTGGCGGTGGCAAAGGCGTCTTGCTGTTCACGGGTAAAGCCGTATTTGGCAGCGCAGTCTTCGCCAAAGGTGCCCATGGAACGGCCGGGCTCGTAGGCGTCTTCCAGGCCGTCGAGCATCATGTGGTCAAAAATGCGGTCGTGCCCGATGCGGTAGCCAGCGCGCGCCTTGGGCAACAGGTAGGGCGCGTTGGTCATACTTTCCATGCCGCCGGCCACCAGCACGTCGGCGCTGCCGGCCGCCAGCATGTCATTGGCAAACATGGCTGCACGCATCGCCGAGCCGCACATTTTTGACAGCGTGACCGCGCCCGCACTCAGCGGCAAGCCGCCTTTCAGTGCCGCCTGCCGGGCCGGCGCCTGGCCCTGGCCCGCCATCAGGCAGTTGCCAAACAGCACCTCGTTGACCAGCTCCGGGTTAACACCGGCACGCTGTACGGCAGCCCGGATGGCCACGCCACCCAGGTCGTGCGCCGCCAGCGACGCAAAGTCGCCCTGAAAAGAACCCATGGGGGTGCGGGCTGCGCCCACGATCACTATTTGCTCTGTCATATCAAACTCCTTGAAAAAAAATCAAATCGATGCCCGAGCCTGCGCATCAGCGCGCTCAGGAGAAAACCGCTTGTGCTGGTCGTACGGAAAAACGTCGTACACGTAACCCGACTGAATCCGCTCCTTGTGACTCTGCCAGAACGCCACATCGAGCAGATCAGCGTGGTGCATCATGAACACCGCTTTCACCGCCGGGTTGCCCAGCAAAAACGGCCCAAAAGTCTCGGGGAAAACGTCTTTCGGGCCCACCGTGTACCAGACCTCGCCCGACATTTCTTCTTCTTCGTTGCGCGGCTGGGGAACCCGGCGAAAGACGCAGTCGGTGATGTATTCGATCTCGTCGTAGTCGTAAAACACCACCTTGCCATGGCGCGTGATGCCAAAGTTCTTCCACAGCATGTCACCGGGAAAGATGTTGGCCGCCACCAGGTCCTTGATGGCATTGCCGTACTCGATCACACCACGCTCGAGTTGCTCGTGGGCGCGTTGCGCTTGCGGGCTGGTGTTGGCAGGGTCGGCCCCGCCGGCATCAAAGGCTTCCTGCAGGTAGATATTGAGCGGAATCATGCGCCGCTCAATGTAGACGTGCTTCAGGATCACCTCGACCTGGCCGTCGCCATCGCGATCGCTGATCTCCAGCTGGCTGGGGGCAAATTTCTCGATCTCGGCAATCAGCTCGTCGGTGAAACGCTGGCGCGGGAAAGCCACCTCGCTGTACTCCAGGGTGTCGGCCATGCGACCCACGCGGTCATGCTGCTTGACCAGCAGGTACTTGCCCTTGATCTGCTCACGGCTGGTCTCCTTGGGTGGCGGATAAAAGTCCTTGATGAGCTTGAACACATAGGGAAAGCTGGGCAGGTCAAACACCAGCATGACCATGCCCTTGATGCCGGGCGCGATGCGAAATGGGTCAGTGGAATGGCGCAGGTGGTAGAGAAAGTCGCGGTAAAAAAGGGTCTTGCCCTGCTTGGCCAGACCCAGGGCGCTGTAGAGCTCGTTGCGCGGCTTGCGCGGCATCATGTTGCGCAAAAACTGCACATAGGCACTCGGGATTTCCATGTCGACCATGAAGTAGGCGCGGGCAAAACTGAACAGCATGTGCAGGTCATCCTCGCCGTACAGCACCGCGTCAATGACCAGCTTTTATTCCCCTTGGACATACAACATGGGCAGGGCAAAGGGGACTTCGGCAAAGCCGTTGATCAGCCGGCCCACGATGTAAGCGCCCTTGTTGCGGAAAAACAGGCCTGTGAGCACCTGAATCTGAAAATTGGCGCGCAAGGTGGCGTCACCCAGCAGGCGGTTCAGTACCCCTGCCACCCGTGCCACGTCACGTGGCAGGTCTTCAAAGTCACGCCGCAAATGAAAGTCTTGCACCATTTGCAGCAGGACCTCCTGCATGTTGCTGGCGCTCGGGTAATAAGCGCGGTAAGTGGGGCGTGACTCAGACTCGCTGTTTTCTATGTACTCGGTGCTGACCGCCGGGCGAATGAAAATGAAATCATTCTGGAAGTAGCTGCGGTGCAGGATCTTGGTGGTGACCGAGTTGAAAAAAGTCTCGGCCAGCTCCGGCTGATGGTGGTCCACCAGCAGGCCAATATAGTG
>JAQSDS010000447.1 GCA_029946045.1 Rhodoferax sp. | reverse complement strand
CCGCCTAAACGTGGAAGCCAGCCGGTTGTTGGCAACCCGATTGCCGCCAAAACTCTTCCCCTGCCAATGCCGGTAACCAGACACCGCCAACGCCCGCACCGCATACCCCGCCAGCCTGGCCCGGCAGCACAAATACATGTCTTCGGCAATCGACTCAAACCATTCCGGAAAGCCCCCCAATTCATCCCACAGGCTTTTGGGAAGCCAAAGGCAGGCACCAATCACCATTGCAACATCGGTGCGGTTGGGGTTCAGATTGGGCACCGGGTTGTAAAACGGGTCCAGCAAGCAGCCCCGGTCTACCAGCGCGCCGCTGGTGGCGTCGTACTGCGGTAGGGTCAGAATGGCGGGTTGTGCCAGTCGGTTGGCCTCTTGCAGCAATGTTTGCAGTGCATCCGGAAACAGCGCAGCGTCGTTATTTAACAAAAGCAAATATTTGCCTCTAGCCGCGGCCGCCATGCGGTTGTTAGCAATGCAAAAGCCAACGTTCTCGGCGCTTCGGATCAATTTGACTTGCGGGTAATGCTTGCGGATGTAGTCCAAAGACTCATCGCTTGATGCATCGTCATGCACAAGAATTTCCACCGCTAGGTCGCCCTGCTGCGCCAACACGGACTGCAGGCAGCCTTCAATCACGTCCATGCCGTTGTAGTTGGCAATGCAGACGGAAATAAGTGGGGCTATGTGGATCATGCGCGCTGCAACCATTCCCAAGTGCGTGCCACTCCATCTGCAAAACCCACAGTTGGCTGCCAACCCATACATTCGATAAAGCGCGTGTTATCCAACACCACACTGCGCACGTCCAAGCCACGAGCCGAGCGATAAGTGGTTGGCAAAGTTTGACCGCAAACCTGCTCAACCATGCCCCTAACTTGATTGACGCTGTACCCAGCACCGCTGCCCAGGTTGTAGGTGCCGCAGTCTTGCGGCTGGGCAATCACGCGCAGTGTTGCTTCAACGATGTCGTCGATGTAGATAAAGTCGCGCACATTTTCGCCATCGCCCCATATCTCAACGGCGGTACCCAGGCGGGCGTGCTCCAGCATAGTACGGACCAACCCGAAGCCGTTTTTCATCGTCTGACCCGGTCCGTAAGCGTTGGACGGGCGCAGAATAGTGACGGCATGACCTTGGGCACGCAATGCCTGACAAAAGCTTTCTTGTGCTGCCTTACCCGCGCCGTAATTGGACAGTGGCGCGATCGGGCTGCTCTCGGTAACTGGCAAGTGCTCTGGGTTGCCGTAAACAGTGCCGCCAGATGAAAAGTAAATCAGGTGGATTTGCGGTTGAGCCCGCAGCTCATCCAGTAGGCGCAGGGTCAGGGTGAGGTTGCCCAACTCCAGGCCTGCTTGGCGTGCCGACGATCCTGGTGTGGTCTCAGAAGCCAGGTGAATCACCATGCTGCATTGCGGCATCAACTGCTCAAGTTGACCGACGTTATGTCGGCCCACAATGTGAACTGGCACGCTTGCCTGCTTCAGCCGCGTGGCCAACGCATTGCCAATAAAACCTGCACCACCCAGCAACAAGATGCCGTCTTTGTTCATGCTTTGCGTTCCAGCAGGTCTTGGTAGGCAGTGGCATAGCGGCTGGCGCAGTCGTCCCAGGTGCCAATCGATTCTTTGATCCACCGGCGGGCCGTTTGCCCGGTTTGCTGGTTCTGCACCGGGTCTTCCAACCAGTCCAGCCCCTGGCACAATTCGTCGCGGGTGGCTGCCAGCCAGCCGGTCTGGCGGTGCTGAATCATGTCGCGATGGGCGGGCAAGTCTGAGGCCAGCACCGGCAAACCGGCAGCCATGGCCTCTAACATCACTTGCGGGCGACCTTCGTCATGACGACTCAGGGTGATGAGGCCGCAAGCTTGTGGAAACCATGTTTGCAGTAGCTCTGCCGGATGCGTGGGGCCGTGGTAATGCACCCAGGCTGGCAGCGTCATCTGCTCTTGCATTGGGCCAAACAGATGCAATTGCCGCTGCGGGCCGAATAAGCCTTCGCCCCAGCTGAACAGGTCGCCAATCTTGTTTTTGGTGAGCCGTGTTATGGCCAGCCAATGGCGCGTGTTGTCGACAGGCGCAGGGCGCACAACTTCGAACCAGGGAGCGTCCACCCCAAACGCAATCGGACGGATTTCAGCCAGGTCACCAAAAGCCTGCTCCAGCGCGGGCTGCATCCAGGCTGCGTTGGGCGCCAGAATGGCGCGGCGCTGGCGCAGCATGGCGCGCAGCAGCAGTTTCATGCCTGGTAGCTTCAGCAGGGCAAAGTCGGTACCTAGCACGGTGATCAGTGCGGGTGTGCGGGTGCCCCAAAGCGGCAAGGCGTTTTGCAGCCAGTTCACATGCATCACGTCGGCAGGCTGGTGCCTGTAAGCACGCCCAAGGCGCATCAGCAAAGACAGTGCTGATGTCGCAGCCAGCAATTTTCGCTTTCGCAGCAAATGGGCTATGCCGCCTTGTGCGGTCAGGCGTTTCAGCCAGAGCGCGTCGGCAGGGGTACAAGCGTTTGCCACCGGCGATGGCAATTCACCAGGCGGTGCCCACAAAGCCAGCTGAATGTCAGCGCGCCGCGCCAGCGACTCGGCCATATTGGCAATAAAACGACCTTGCCAATCTTGCGGGTTTTTCGGATACGAGGTGCTGCTCATCAAAACGTTCAAGCTAGTCACCTTCAACGTCTTTGGTGTCAATGTCTTTGAAATGCAGTGCGGAAATCTGTTCGGAAACGATGCCAATCAGAAAAGTGAACACGGCCGATATGAACAGCAACGCACTCATGTTGGTAAAGCGGCCCTGTGTCAGATAGGTAAACAGATAGTGACCAAGGCCAGCCAAAAAGAAACCGGCACTGACCGGCAGAAACAGCCGTTGCGGCGAAAACAGCGTGCCGATCTTGATGATGATCAGCAAAAACCGCACACCATCACGCAAAGGGTGGATATGACTGGAGCCACTGCTGCGGCGCGGTGAATGGATGGGCACATAGGCCACGCTGTAACCCGCCCTGAAAAAACTCATAGTGATGGTGGTGGGATACGAAAAGCCGTTGGGCAGCAGATACAAGAACTGCCTGAACCGGGCCGCCCGCACCACCCTAAAGCCTGAAGTCAGGTCCGCAATCGGCTGCATCACCATCCAGCTGGCAAAGCGACTGAACACGTCATTAGCTACCGCACGATGCAAGCCCGCTTGCGAGCCGGATTGCCGGGCACCCACCACCATGTCGTAGCCTTCGTCAAACTTTTGCAGCAATGCGGGGATGTCTTCAGGCTTGTGCTGGCCGTCAGCATCCATGAAAAGAATCACGTCTCCACGTGCGGCGCGCGCACCGGTTTTGATGGCGGCGCCATTGCCTTTGGGGTAAGGGTGGCTGATCGCGCGCACTTGGCATTCAGCACACACAGCCAGTGTGTTATCCGTTGAACCATCGTTGACAACGATGATTTCTGCGCTCGGCAGCAACTTGCGCAGGCTTGGCAACAACTGAGCCAGGCCGGTAGCCTCGTTTCTGGCGGGAATAACAACAGACAGCATGTTCACATTGTGCATGGCTTGCAATAGCTACTTCAATTGTTTTGGGTCAGTTGCTTTTCCAGCAGAGCAATATCGCGTTGGCGGCTATTTTTGTGATCAGCCTGCTTGAGTATCGCGAGTTGCTTACGGGCTTCATCCGGGCGTTGCAAGGCAACAAGAAGCCTGACCAAAGTCAACCTGTGTTCCCGTTCCATTGGAGCGAGCGCGATGGATTGATTAATGGCGTCGATGGCCGCCGAGTAGTCACGCGCGACGTTAACCAAGTAATAGGTCAAGGCGGAATAGGCCAGGGCTTTGAAATGACCGAAGACATGAGGATTCTTCAAAGGTGCACGTAGCAACTGCTCAACCTCTTGCGATGAAAGTGGGCAACTCTCCTTGCTCTGGCATCCAGCTATAGCAAGCAGTGGGTCGATGATGCTGTTCGGCAAGACTTCCTGCTTGAGGCGATCAGTCAGGTCCGTCAACAAACTATTCTCGATAGGTTTTCCACGCGACATACTGAGCACCACTAGGCCAAACAGGCCGTTGACATTGCTTTTGTTGAGGCTTGCTTCGTGCTCGTAATATTGCCAGGCGAACAAATAGTTTTCCTCCATGGCCAATGGGTCTTGCGAGACTAGCCTTGCATACAGGTTGCCCATTTCGATGTTGGCGCGAGGCGAGTTGGGGTGATGCTCAATTTCGGCATACAACATATCAAACGGATTGGCCCAGGCTGTCGCGCGGGAAAATGTACCAGCGGCAAACAGGCCAATCAGCAAAACAGCCACTGTTTGACGTGGTATTCTGGCACTGGCCAAGTGAAATGGCTGCAGCAGTAAATGGAAAAATGCCAACAAAATACCGAGCATAGGCAGGTAATTGCGGTGCTCGTGGGCAAGCTCCAACGGAATGATTGTTGACTCCATGCTGTGGCCAACAAAAAAGAAAAGAATGCCAAAAGTGACCAGTGGCTGGCGGCGGCGCGCCAACCAAACCACCACGGGCAACGCAATCATGCCAATAATGGCTGGCAAGGTCGTTACCGGGTCAAACAGGCCGTGCGAAATGGCAATGTCATCGTGATACATGCCCATCAAAGCGATGCTGG
This sequence comes from Rhodoferax sp., assembly GCA_029946045.1. Taxonomy (GTDB): domain Bacteria; phylum Pseudomonadota; class Gammaproteobacteria; order Burkholderiales; family Burkholderiaceae_C; genus Rhodoferax. The sequence goes on along the minus strand of JAQSDS010000447.1, from coordinate 7,420 downwards.
GCAACACAATCAGGCGCACGTAAAACCAGACGACGCGTGCCTCGGTCATCAGACGCTCTGGTAGAGTAAATTCGCGTGTGGCATAGCCGCCGAGCAACCAGTCAGGGTGCAACGCAACGTAGCTGACAAAGGCCAACACCGGCAGTAGTGTGCAGACCGTGAAAATAACAATCAGCACACGCCGCGCAACCGGCTGGGCTGTTTCGAGTTTGAAAAGTGTCAGTTCGGCTACCAGCATGAAGAAGGGCAGCAGGGCGCCATTTTCCTTGCACAGTATGGCCAGTGGCGTAAAGACAAAGATGCCCACCAGAATAGCCAAGATGCCGCCACGTTGGCCGTTGCAAACGCGGATGCGCCCCCAAACATACAGAAACAGGCCACCCAGGGTGAACAAAACGGCCAAACTGTTCATGCGCTGCACAAGATAAAGCACAGTGGTCAAGTTCAGGGGGTGCAATAACCATGCGGCTGACACGGCGAGCGCCAGCCAGAGCGGATATGCGGCAGGCAACAGCGGTTGCAACTGCTTGCGGTAGTGGCCGACAATTAGGCGAACCAGGGCGAATATTGCCGAACCGTTCAGCAGATGAATGAACAGATTGGTAAGCTTGAAAGGAAACGGGGCAAAATTGCCAGAATTGAAGTGAAAATTCATCCCGAAGCTCAGCATGCTGATCGGTCTCTGAAAGGCCCCGACAGGGCTTGAATAAGCAGCTTCGCGCAGGCTCGACAGAGAAAGATCTGTCACCCTGAGATGTGGATTGTTGACAATGTTTGGGCCATCGTCAAAAACAGGCGGGCCGCCGAGGCCCGGTTGATAAATCAGAAAAGCAGCGAGCAGCGCACACAAAAACAAAAAACCGGGAATCAGGCGTTGCATGTGATCCTTGGTAACAGGGCACGACACTTCAACTTCAACTTTCAAACGGAAAAGGGGGCTAAAGCCCCCTTTTCTCGAAATAACCAACAAATAGTTATGACTTAGGCAGATATTTGGCGTTAACACTGCCACCAATAGTCCATTTCATACCGCCTACACCACAGACGCCCGTATAAACAATGTTGTCAGTAGCAGCTACTGCCGACCCAATTGCCTTCATCAATATAGTCACAGTACCACCGGTAGCAGAGGTGCCAGCGGCCGTGACCGATGTCACATAAGTGCCAGTAATGGAAGTGGCAAGAGGAAGCCCCAAAAGTGTGTTGGTGGTAGCTGTTGCCAAAGTCTGTTCACTACAAGCCTGCGCGACTGCTGTACGCGCTGGTCCTGACACACCCGTGGCTTCAGAAACTTTCGCCTTCACCGTGTAATCCTGATAAGCAGGCAAAGCCACCGCAGCCAAAATACCAATGATCGCCACGACGATCATCAATTCGATCAGGGTAAAACCCTTTTGCATAGAACGTTTCATACTTACTCCTTCAGGTTTAAAAAACTATCAACGGAACACCTCGCCGAGGGACGCACGTTGCGTGCCAGCGCTGTTTAGGCTTAAAAAAGCTGTTTATGGCCTGATTTGGGGGTGATGCGCGCTAAAAGTTGACACATTGCGTAAGTCACTCCAAATAAATTGACATTTTTGTCACATGCAACCAATGAACCGGTGCTCGCCTATGCCCTTGCTTATTCAAGACTCACGGTTTCCGTGTCCTGTACAGTGCACACTCCTTGCCTGAAGATTCCTACGCAACGCCATGCCCCGCTCCTCCCAACTCCTGCACCCTGCCCGCCCACCTGCACCCACCCGCGATGCCGCCACCGTGCTGCTGCTGCGCGACACGCCCGACGGGCTGGAGGTGCTGATGACGCGGCGCTCCAGCAAGGCCAGTTTTGTGCCGGGCGCCTATGTATTTCCAGGTGGCGGCATCGACACTGCCGATGGCTGCTGCCACGGTTTGGCGCAGCGCCGCGCCACGCAAAGTGCGCAGGCGCTGACCGAAGCGATTGCCGGGATTCGCGAGAGTTTTGAAGAGCTGGGCGTGCTACTGGCGCGCCACGCCGATGGCAATTGGGCCACGCAGGTCGAGCTTGACGCGATGGACCGGCAAGGCGACTTTGGCGCGCAGTGCGCGGCGCGCGGCCTGACGCTGGCGGCCAGCGATATGTATGTGCTGGCGCGCTGGGTCACCGACCGCGACCTGCCCAAACGCTTTGATGTGCCGTTTTTGGTGGCGCGTATGCCCGAAGGACAAGAGCCGGTGGCCGACGAGGCCGAGCAGTTCGAGCCGGTGTGGGTGCGCCCGGCCGACGCGCTGGTACGGCATCAGGCGGGTAGCTTTTTTATGATTTTTCCGACCATCCGCACGCTGGAGCGCTTGCAGAACCTGGCCACAGTCGATGCCGTGCTGCAAGCCTGCGCGGTGTCTGAAGAACCGCTGTGGACCAGTTGCCCGCGCACCGGGCTGCTGGCCGGGCGCGAGCAGCGCCACATGGAACATGAGTCGGCCTATGGTGAGCTGGCACTGGTGTGCCCGGACGGGCAAATTGCGCACCCGCTGGACTGGCAAAGCGAGCGGGCCGTGCCGCTGCTCAACAACGTGCTGCGCCTGACGGCGCCCAACCCCGGCGCCATGACCGGCCCGGGCACCAACAGCTACCTGGTGGGCGACCCCGACGCCGGCTACATGGCCATCGACCCCGGCCCGGCAGATGCCGAGCACCTGGCCAAGCTGTGGCGCGCGGCGGGTGGTGACATTCGCCTGATTGTCTGCACCCATTCGCACCCAGACCATGCCCCCGGCGCCCGGCCGCTGCAGGCCATGTGTCACACCAAGCCGCCCATTTTGGGGCTGGCAAGCAGAGACACGGCGCGCGCCAACAGTGCTTTTTTGCCGGACCGGGTGGTACAGGATGGCGAGGTTTTGGTAGTTGGCAGGAATACCTTCGCGGCGGGGGCGCCGCTCCCACAGGGGGCCCCTGTAGGAGGCCCGCCCTCGGGCCGATGGATGTCCGACGACACCACCCACACGCTGCAGGTGATTCACACCCCGGGGCACGCGGCCAACCACCTGTGCCTGATGTTGCTGGAGGACGGCTTGCTGTTCAGCGGCGACCACATTTTGAACGGCAGCACCACGGTGATTGACCCACCCGATGGCGACATGAACGACTACCTGGCTTCGCTGGATGTGTTGCACGCAGCCTGCGCCGAGCACCAGCTCAAGTACATTTTGCCGGCCCATGGCTATGTGCTCGGCGGGCCCGACGACCAGGCCCAAGCGGCGATTGCCCGCCTGAAAGTCCACCGCCTGCAGCGTGAGGCCAAGGTGCTGGCCGCCATGCAGGCGCAGCCTGACGGCACGCTCGACGACTGGCTAGCGCTGGTCTATGCCGACGTGCCGCAGCGCATGTGGCCAGTCGCCAAGCGGTCACTGATGGCGCATGTGGCGCGTATCAAAACCTTGAACTGGAATGGCTAGGCGGCCACCAGGGTCTGGCACAGGCCGCGCCTTCATTGGTTACCATTGCAGGCCATGATCAAGCCCAAAAAAACCCCACCGGCCGCCAAACCACTCACCCAGGACGGTGAACGCCTGTCCAAGCACGTGGCGCACCTGATGCGCTGTTCACGCCGCGAAGCCGAGCAGTACATTGAAGGCGGCTGGGTCAGCGTGAATGGCAAAGTGGTCGAAGAACCCATGGCGCGCGTGACCGACCAGACCGTGGTGGTGGACCCTCACGCCAGCCTGATGACGCTGACCGACGTCACGCTGCTGCTGCACAAGCCGCCCGGCTTTGAAGCCATGGCCCTGCCGGGCGAAGCAGGCAAACGCGTCAAACCCGCGCACCAATTGCTGCTGCCGGCCAACCATTGGGCACAAGACGCCTCGGGCGTGCGGCTGCTCAAACACCACTTTGCCAAGCTCAGCGCCTGCGTACCGCTGGAAGTGGCTGCCAGCGGGCTGGTGGTGTTTACACAAGACTGGCGCGTGCTGCGCAAGCTCATCGAAGACGCGGCCACCATGGAACAAGAACTGGTGGTGGAAGTGGCTGGCGAGGTGGCTGCTGATGTGCTGCAACGTCTGAACGCGGGCCTGAGCACCGACGGCCAGCCGCTGCCGCCGGTCAAGGTCAGCATCAACAGCACCTCCGACACATCGACCCGGCTGCGTGTTGCCTTGAAGGGCGCGCACCCAGGGCTGATTGCCTACCTGTGCGAACGCGTTGGCCTGCACATCCAGAGCATCAAGCGCCAGCGCGTGGGTCGGGTCGCCTTGTCGGGCCTGCCTGAAGGCCAATGGCGCTACCTGCACGACGGCGAGCGCTTTTAATCAGTCCATCAAAAAGCTGCCCTCGGCACCGTCGCTGAGCGGCATGTAGCGGGTCGGGTCGGGCAGGTTGTAGTGCCACCACTCGTAGGGGTGATGCGTCCAGCCTGCCAGGGTCATCAGTCCCAGCAACAGGCAGCGGTTGCGCTGGGCGGCGGCACCCATGCTGGTCGCGCCATGAAAAGATTGCTCAGTCATCTCATCAAAAGCCGTGCCCATGTCCAGCGGCAACCCCTTGGCGTCGCACAGGGTCAGGTCGACCGCGACACCGCGCGTATGCATGGAGCCCATACGCGGGTCGGCTACAAAACGCGGATCAGGCAGCGCTTGCCACAAACGCCACTGGGCGGCTGACGGCCGGTAGGCGTCCAGCACCCGCAGGCGCAGACCCTGGGCCGCTGCCAGTTCGGCAGCGCGCACCAGTGCCGCCAGGGCATCTTGGTGCAAATAGGCCACCGCGTGGTCGTAAATGGTTTTGCCAGTAAAGTTGTCGGGCGTGGCGTAACGCAGATCGATGTCGATGGCGGGGTGGCTGATTTCTCGGAGGGGCATGGGTGCATTATCCGGGTGCAGGTGCCTGAACAACTCAAACGCTGAACAACTGGCCGCGCGCGGCGTCGGTGATGGCCAGCACGCAGGGGTGGCTGATGCGCCGCTCGACCGAGATCGCATAAAACTCTTCCACCAGCTCGGTGGTGTGGCCGATCACCTGCACGCCAAACTGGCTACAGGTTTCATCTTCGAGCACGCGCGGGGCCATGAACACGCCCTGGCCCTCGCGGCCAAAGGCCTTCAGCAGTGCGGCATCGTCAAACTCGCCCACCACCACGGGCGCAATCTGGTGCTTGGCAAACCAGCCTTCAAGTTGCTGGCGCACCGAGGCGGTGGCGCCCGGCACCAGCATGGGCACGCCATCCAGGCAGGCGGGGAACTGGCCTGAAAGTCGTGGCAATAAAGCGGGGGCGGCAAAAAAACTCACCACGCTGCTGCCCAGCGCATGGCTGTAAGCCTTGACGCTGACGCGCCGGGGCATGGGCTCGTCAGCGATCACCAGGTCGAGCCGGTGCAGGGCCAAAGCGGCAAGCAGGTCATCAAAACTGCCTTCGCTGCACAGCAGTTTGACCGGCTCACTGATTGAAAAAGCGGGCTCCAGCAGCCGGTAAGCGATGGATTTGGACACCGAATCAGCCACCCCCACCCTGAAGTCGAGCCGCCGCGCGGTACCGCGCACCTGGCGCAAGCTGCTTTCCAGTTCGCTGCCCAAGCTAAAGATTTGATCGGCATAACCCAGCGCCAGGCGGCCGTGCTCGGTGAGTTCGAGCCCACGGCCGCTCTTGCGAAACAGCTTGCGCCCAAGCCAGTCTTCGAGCAGCTTGATTTGGCCAGACAGCGTTTGCGGCGTGGTGTGCAACTGCTCGCCGGCGCGCATGATGCCACCCGCACGAGCCGTGACCCAAAAATAGTAAAGATGCTTGAAATTCATGCGAATGCCCTCAGTTACTTTGTCTATTATTCATTTTTTACGAAGTAAATTTGTCGATTATTCGAATTTACACGAAGTGATTTGAACCTTATAGTTTGCAATGTGTCTGATTCCACGACACTGACAGGAGGAATTTATATGCGTTTAAGTACCAAAGGCCGTTTTGCCGTCACCGCGATGATTGATGTGGCCCTGCGCGAAAAGCTCGGACCCGTCCCGCTGTCTGACATTGCCACGCGGCAGCAAATTTCGCTGTCGTACCTGGAACAAATGTTCAGCAAACTGCGCCAGCAAGGGCTGGTGAACAGTACGCGTGGGCCGGGCGGGGGCTACACCCTGGGCCATCGTGCCGATGCCATCACGGTGGCCGACATCATTGGTGCCGTAGAAGACGACGCGCCAGTCAAAACCAGCACCGAAACGGTTTCGACCAGCCCCGACATGGCGCAAGACCTGTGGGACACCATGAATGCCAAGGTGCTCGACTTCATGCAGTCGGTCACGCTGCGCAGCCTGGTGCTCGACCAATTGGCCAAGGGCGTCAAGATTGAACAAAAGTCCGCGCCCAATCGCGGCGTGTTCAAGAAACCGGTGCACCAGCCGGTGCGCACCAACGCGCCCAACTCGGTGTTTGCGCTGGGCCAGTCTTTGCTGGCAAGGGGATAAAGTGTGAAGCCCACCGATAAGCCGGATTCTGTGCGCCAAAGTTACCTTTGGCGTGACTGCCATTAATCTGGGCTACTGATCACTCAGTAGCTCGGTGCTACCTACCCGCACACTCCGGGGGCCCCATCAACGTGTGCCTATTTGGTATTGCTGCGCGTAGAGATTGCCCGTTTCATCCGAACTTAATCGGCTCGTCTCTGTTGCTCTGATCCTCACCTTATACCCAGGGCTTGCGCCTTGGGCTTTCAGTGGACAGCCGTTAGCTGCTACGCTGCCCTATGCAGTCCGGACGTTCCTCCAGTGCTCTGTTTCCAGAATTGCACCAGCGGCAGTCTGGCGGGCTTCACGCCTGCATTATCGCGGCATGACAACGCTTGAAACCCGGGCTTCTAAGCTTATGTCCAAAACAATCGATCAAGTAGTTCAGAATAAGCGCTCAACCAATTCGAGGAGCCCCGCATGAAAGCCGACAACGTCCTGCAAACCATTGGCAACACGCCACACATCCGCATCCAACGCCTGTTTGGCGACACGCACCAAGTGTGGATCAAGTCCGAACGCGGCAACCCCGGCGGCTCCATCAAAGACCGCATTGCGCTGGCCATGGTCGAAGCCGCCGAAGCCTCGGGCGCGCTCCAGCCCGGCGGCACCATCATCGAACCCACCTCGGGCAACACCGGCGTGGGCCTGGCCATGGTGGCCGCAGTCAAAGGCTACAAACTGATTTTGGTGATGCCCGACAGCATGAGCGTGGAGCGCCGCCGGCTGATGCTGGCCTACGGCGCCAGCTTCGATTTAACCCCGCGTGAAAAAGGCATGAACGGCGCGATTGCCCGCGCCGAAGAACTGCGCGCCATCACGCCCGGCAGCTGGATTCCGCAGCAATTCGAGAACCCGGCCAACATCGACGTCCACGTGCGCACCACGGCGCAAGAAATCCTGGCCGACTTCCCCAATGGCATTGACGTGCTCATCACGGGGGTTGGCACCGGTGGCCACCTG
>JAQSDS010000446.1 GCA_029946045.1 Rhodoferax sp. | reverse complement strand
CCAAAGGCCAGGTTGACGGACTCAGGGCGGAGTCCCGTGACTTGAACCGAAAGGTTGTCGAGCTGCAGGAACGCGAAGGATCCATCAACCGCATCCGCCAGGCCGTGCAGAGTTTGTCGTCGCCGGAGACCTTGCGCCTCCTGATTGGATTTGCGAGCCAGCTGAGCGAAGCGCTTACCGAAAAGGAACTCGCCCACCAACGCATCTCTGGCAGTACCAGTGCTGAATACCAGGCCCTTTGCGCCAAGCTACAGGTTCTGCAGGAACGCAAGCCACAGCTTGAAAGTGAAGCCAGGACCGCGCGTGACGAAGCAGTGCGAGCCCAAACGATCTTGTCAGGCTTGCTGTCCGACTGCCAGACCAAGCTGGAGGAACTCCGAGGCATGCGAACCATCTACGATGCATGCCGTGGCCATGCCGACTATGACCCGGACTTTGCGTCCGATCGCTGGGATCAGCTTCTGGAGCAATTCGGTGAGAGCTACCAAGCGATGGCGGCCCACTGTGAAACGAACTCCAAGCGCTGCAATGCAGCCGTGCTGCGCCATGTCAGCCAAGCCCAATCGTTACTCGGAACATTCTTGACCGACCACCGCGAAGCCGTCAGCGAAGAGGTGATATCCGACTGGCGCAGGTCCAAGGGCTGGATGGAGCAGCAAGTCAGCAGGCTGCAGAACACGGAGCTGCCCCAGTACAAGGACCAAGCGCAGGAAGCCTACCTTGCGTCACAGAACACCTTCCGCCAGGACGTGGCGCTTGCCCTGCACGCCAACCTCAAGTACCAGACCACCACCTTCAAGCGCTTGAACGATGCGCTCAAGGCCTCCCCAGCCTTCACCAATGGGGAACGCTACCAGTTCCAGGCCAAGGTGCGCCCAGACCTGATGCCGTTGAAGAAGTTCATTGAGAACATTGCCGACTTCGGTGCCGACGGCGGCCTGTTTGGGGAGCCCGGAGAAATCCCTGCCCAGTTCGCGGAACTTCTGCGCGAGAAGACCACCACGGGCAATGCCGGGGTCAAGAGCCCGTTGGATGACTACCGGGAGTTTTTCGAATTCGACATCGAGATCGAGACCGACGATCCTGTCACAGGTGTCACCAAGACCATTGGACACCTGAGCAAGCGCATTGGCCCGGGTTCCGGTGGTGAGCATCGTGCGCCGCTGTACGTGATTGCTGGTGCCGCCCTTTCTTCGGCCTACCGCATGGATGAGAACAATCAGGACGGCTTGCGGCTCATCCTCCTGGATGAGGCCTTCGACAAGATGGACACGCCAAACATCGTAGCCACCATGCGTTACCTCGAAAAACTCGGGCTGCAGGTGCTGCTGGCCAGTCCGGGCGAGAACCTGCCCACGTTGACCGCGTTCCTGCACCGCTACTTCGAGATCATGAAGGACGAAACCCGCCATGTCATCCAGGTTGAGGAGCGCCGGGTCAGCGAAGCCATGCGGGAGCAGTTCCGGGAGGACATGTGGGAGTACCATCCTGAGTTGCTGGAAGCTGAGCTGCTGGCAGTCCGCCAGGAACCCGTCGCGCGACCTGTTGTTGCCCCGGCACCATGAGCGCAGACGCTATCGCCAGGGACTTGCTGTCCAAGCTGCTGGAGGCCGGCAACAAGCACGTTGCCGGCGCACGTGCGCGCGCGCCGGCACTGACAGCCACACACTTGAAGCCCTACAGCGACCTCAGGAGCTGGCAGCAAAAGCAGGAATGCGATGAGACATTTCTAGCCGCGCGCGATGCTGGGGCCGTAACTTTGCGGCGTGACAAGCTGAATCCGAATGATGGACTGTTAGAGCGAGTCGACCTGGTAAATGTGCAGGCCTTGGCCCGATTTCTGGGATGCAGTACCTATGCGGACCAGTTGGCCCAGACCGTTACCCACTTGGAGTCGCTGATGGCTGACTTCCCTGTGATCCTGGAAGTGATTGGGCGCTGGACCGGCATGGCCAAGGTGCGCGGGCTGGGCCCGCAGAACGCGAATGCCTGGATCGATGCTGCCAAGACCATTCGGGCGTGCGCAGCGCGTAGGCAGGACGCGATTGCCGCACCGGTGCGTGAATTTAGCGCACGGCTGTTTCTCGACAGCAAGCGGATTGAGGCGCTCACACCCCAGCTCGACGTTCTCCTGAGTGGCAGCATTGAGGAGAGTCCAAGGGCTGCGACCCAAGTGTGGCAAGAGTTGGGGCTGTTCAGAGAGGAGCATCCCGTGCTGTTGGCCGGCCACGTACACATTGCGCGAAATCGCTCCACCGGGTTGATTGACGCGCCCTACATGGGCCTACCAGCGGCAACCATTCGGAGGGTGGTCAGCACGGTCATTGAGGTCGTCACCATTGAGAACAAGACCACCTTTCACAGTGAGGCTAAACGGCGACAAGACGGCAAGGCGCTTCTTATCTATACAGCGGGCATGCCTTCACCAGCTTGGAGGGCAATGTACGAAAGTCTGCTAAGGAGCTTGCCTCCGACCACGCCGATATATCACTGGGGTGACGTTGATGAAGGGGGATTTCGGATCGCCTCCAAGATCGCAGCAGTAGCCAGGGCTGCGGGTTTTTCCTTGCAACCCTACCGTATGTCGCCCGAGGACGTGCCTTTGGAAATACGAGTTATGGCCTCAGCACGGACCTTGGAGCGCATCAACCACTTCGCTTGTTCTTCAGGATGGTCTGAATTAGGACTGGCTATACGTGAAGCCGGGTTCGTCGCCGAGCAGGAGGCGCTGGAACGGGAGTGATGAATAGCGCAACTTGGAAAATGAAATGTTGTTCCGCACTCGTGCTTTTGGATGCCTGCAATTCGGCTGTCCATCGTGGCTGCTTGTTACATCAATCTAGGATGTCAGCAATATGGCGCTAATTTCGATTGTCTCGATGGCTGCAATGGATCGGAAGTGACGATTGGCTTCGACGAGTGCAATGCCGGAATTGGCCGAAAAAAAGACACGACACGCATACCGACAGGCGAATCAATTCACCATAGGCATGCCAATTGCAACTCTGTGCGTGCAGGACGCACGTTACAGCATTGGCAGGCGGCACATCAGAGGCCATATCAGACACGACACGCATACCGACACGCGGATCACTGGAGGCTACCGGTCCCCGACAGGTGATCTGACAGACAAACCAAAAACTCTACCAAAACTGGCTTGACAGGTGAATCAATTTAGCAGTGGATCGGCGACAGGTGAACCGACAGGCAAACCATCTTGCAGCGACAGGTGTGCTGACAGTCAAACCAATTCACCAACAGCATGGGAGTAGCAAAATCTCAGTGTGCAGGGTAAGGGCCTTGTGCCCACGTTTTATGCCATTCAAAAACTTGGCAATGACCCCCTGCTCAGGGCGTTGCCCCGAGACCCCAGTCAAACAACCACGTCGCGCTTCGCTTGACTATCTTGACATCGGCCATTCCCAGAGGAAAGCCCGTTTTAAGGAATGGAGTTGTGCATAGCCCCATTCGCCAACGCTTTTGCTTGCTCACGAATTGCATCCAATACAGCCATCGTGGCAGGGGACATAACGCTTCCCTCACGCATGGTGAAACCAATGGAGCGAGTGGTGGCGCCAATTCGGACGGGCAGTTCTGTTAGAGTACCGGACTCAATTTCGAACAGCAACTGGTGCGGCGAAATCGCAGTGAGCATGTCGCTGCTGATCAACAGTTGGCGCAACATTGCCAGATCGCCGGTTTCCACCGATGGGACGGGCGCCTGCAACCCAAGCTCCTGAAATGAGACATCCACTAATCGCCGACCAGGAGCGTTGGGTCTGGGCAATATCCACTTCTCTGAAAGCAGATCCGACAGGGCAAGACTGTTGTGTCGGGTAAAGGGATGTCCCGCCCGGGCAATGATGCCCATGCGATCTTCAAACAGCGGCTCAGAGATCAGGCCCTGCGAAACATCCCTGGAACGCAGAGCGCCGAATACGACGTCAATGTCACCGCTGCGCAAGTTGCCAATGAGTTGCTCATAGTGGCTTTCGATGGTGACGACGCGCAAGCCGGGATGCAATGCTAGTGCTTTGGCGATGCCGGTAGGCACCACGAAGGTTCTTCCCAAGGGCAGTGTGCCTATCGCCACGGAGCCTGCCAAATTCCCGGAGATCGCAGCAATATCAGCTTCCATATGGCGTAACTCGGAGAATATCCGCTTAGCACGTATGACGAGCTTGGCGGCCGCATCCGTCGCCACCATGCCTTGCAACATGCGCTGAAACAGCGCTTGCCCCAATGCCCCCTCAATCCGCGACAGCGACATGCTCGCGCCTGCCTGGCTCATACCCAGTTGCGTAGCGGCGGCAGAAATATTGCGGTGGTCGGATAGATAAATCAGCAGCTGAAGCTTGCGGCCATTGAAAAGCAGGCTGACAAGCGCGTTGCGCAGCGAGGTAGATGGTGTGCTGGAGCGTGAAAATTCATCAACGGCAGCATTGACCTCATCCTGAATGCGCAATGACCGCAGCAAAACGGCATCACCGTAATCGTTGATCAGCATCCCTCTTGGCTTGCGCTCGAACAAGGCAGGCCCCAGCATGCGTTCGAGTTCAAGGAGGGAGCGTGTAACGGCTGAAGGCGCCTTGTAAACACTTTCAGCCCCGCGCACAACACTGCCTGCTTTCGCCACAGCGATGAACGCACGCAAGTAGTCCAGAGCGAGTACACCATGCGGATCAGAAGGCAATGTATCGGGCATTTCGGGTTTGTAAAGTTTGCGGATCAGGCGCTTGTGCTTCACCCGAAAGTACATGGTACATCACAAAATTAGAGTCCAAACTCACCAATAGTCACCGTATATGCGGTGTTTTTTTCCTATAGTTCGCTCCAAGTTACATACGCGGAACAAAATTTCCGCGTGGTACTACATAACAGCAATTAGGATGAGACAGATCATTGGCGGAATCGCCGAACAGGACATTTGTAATGACAAACCCGATCTCTGCCATTTCCTCCAAGGCAACCGCCAGTGTGCTGGCGGCATTGGTTCTGCGTTATGAAAATGCGCATGGGCAGTCGGTCACCCTGGAGTCCGTGGGAGGTGTCGATGCTGCACGCCGCGTGCGCGATGGTGAAGGATTTGATGTGATCGTGCTGGATGCGGCCGCCATGTCAAAGCTGGTTCAGCTTGGCTGCATCGCTGAGGGCAGCACCCGAGAGTTTGTCCGCTCGCGCGTCGTTGCTGCCGTTCCCGAAGGCGAGTCGCATCCTGATATCAGCACGGTTAAAAGCATGCGCCAAACACTCTTAGCCACCCGCTCCATCGGATTCTCCACCGGCCCTAGTGGAGCGGCCTTACAGGAACTGATTCAGGCATGGGGCTTGTCGTCAGAGCTGGGTCCCAAGTTAAAGCAGGCGCCGCCGGGGGTATCCGTGGGCAGCCTGATTGCGAGCGGAGCAGCGGATATTGGCTTTCAGCAATACAGCGAGTTGATGGACGTCTCTGGGGTTTACGTTCTGGGGCCATTGCCTATCGGGGCGGAGATCGTGAGCACGTTTGTCGCCGGAATTGGCGTGCAGTCATATAGCGTCGGCGCCGCCGAAAAGTTAGTGGAATTTCTTGCCTCTGAGGCAGTCGCATCTGACAAGCAGCGGCAGGGATTTGAGTCTGTGTAGAGCATTGAAACTAACGAGGAGATATGAGTTGGACACTTTGAAAAAGAAGAATGGGGCTGACCTCAATTGCAGGCCCATTGGCAGTGGCTTTCGCAAGCCCGGTTTAGCTGCCGACTCGCTGGCGCTGGTTCACTATTTGCAGGGCTGACCCTATATGACACACTCAATACGAACTCAAGTTGCCATCATCGGGGCCGGACCTGCGGGCCTGCTACTGGGGCAACTGCTGCACCGAGCTGGCATTGATGCGGTAATCGTGGAGCGGGTCTCGGGTGAGTATGTGCTAGGCCGTATCCGGGCAGGTGTGCTGGAACAAGTCACCATCGATTTGCTCGAAGAAGCGGGTGTTGGCGAGCGCATGCACCGCGAGGGTTTGGTGCACGGTGGCTTTGAGATGATGTATGGAGGACTACGCCACCGTATCGACCTGCAAGCGCTTACCGCTGGCAAGAAGGTCATGGTGTACGGACAGACCGAGGTCACCCATGATCTGATGAATGCCCGCCGGGCAGCCGGACTTCCCACGTATTACGAAGCGACAGACGTGCAGGTGCATGACTTTGACACCACACACCCGCGAGTTACCTTCAAGCAAGGCGATCAATCCTTTGAACTGGCCTGCGATTTCATCGCCGGATGTGATGGCTTCCATGGCGTTTGCCGCGCCAGTGTGCCGCCTGGGGCGATACGGGAGTTCGAAAAGGTCTATCCGTTTGGCTGGCTGGGCCTGTTGGCGGATACACCACCGGTGCACGATGAACTGCTCTACGTCAACAGTCCGCGTGGCTTTGCCTTGTGTTCACAGCGCAGCAAGACCCGCAGCCGCTACTACCTGCAGGTTCCGCTGACAGACCGGGTGCAGGACTGGACCGACGACGCCTTCTGGCAGGAGTTGCGTTTGCGCCTGGACGATGCAACCTGCGCCGGGCTGGTGACTGGACCTTCTCTCGAGAAGAGCATTGCCCCTCTGCGCAGCTTTGTGACCGAACCCATGCGTTTTGGGCGCATGTTTCTGGCCGGTGATGCGGCACACATCGTGCCACCCACTGGGGCCAAAGGTCTCAACCTTGCGGCAACTGATGTGAAGTACCTAAGCAATGCTTTGATTGAGTTTTACCAGGAACACTCAGAGGCTGGCATAGACAGCTATTCGGCACGCTGTCTGCGCCGAATTTGGAAGGCCGAGCGCTTTTCCTGGTGGTTCACCACGTTGATGCATCGCTTCCCAGAAGACAGCGGGATCACTGCCCGATTCCAAGAGGCAGAGCTGGATTACTTGCTGCACTCCCACGCCGGATCCACATCGATTGCCGAAAACTATGTCGGGCTACCACTCGATTTTGCGGAGAGGTCGCTATGATTTTACTATCTGTTTACGCAATTTAAATAAGCGCTACAGCCCTATTCGTATCCAAAGGAAACGCCCATGATCATTGATTGCCACGGCCACTACACCACTGCCCCCAAGGCGCTGGAAACCTGGCGCAACCAGCAGATCGCCGGTATCAAAGACCTGGCGCTGATGCCCAAGGTGTCCGATTTGAAGATCAACGACGACGAGCTACGCGAGTCTATCGAGAGCAACCAGTTGCGCCTGATGCGCGAACGCGGCAGCGACCTCACGCTGTTCTCGCCCCGCGCCAGCTTCATGGCCCACCATATTGGCGACTTCAATGTGTCAAGCACCTGGGCGGCCATCTGCAATGAGCTGTGCTACCGCGTCAGCCAGTTGTTCCCTGAGCATTTCGTTCCGGTGGCCATGCTGCCGCAAAGCCCCGGCGTAGACCCTGCGACCTGCATCCCCGAGCTGGTGAAGTGCGTGGAGCAGTACGGCAATGTAGGCATCAACCTGAACCCGGACCCCAGTGGTGGCCATTGGACCTCGCCTCCGCTGAGCGATATAGCCTGGTTCCCTATTTACGAGAAGATGGTGGAGTACGACATCCCCGCGATGATCCACGTCAGCACAAGCTGCAACGCGTGCTTCCACACCACCGGCGCGCACTACCTAAACGCTGACACCACCGCCTTCATGCAGTGTCTGACCAGCGACTTGTTCAAGGAATTCCCCACGCTCAAATTTTTGATTCCCCATGGCGGCGGCGCTGTTCCCTACCACTGGGGGCGCTTTCGCGGGCTGGCGCAGGAGCTCAAGAAGCCGTTGCTGGATGAGCACCTGCTGAACAACATTTACTTCGACACCTGCGTCTACCACCAACCTGGCATTGACCTGCTCAACACCGTGATCCCGGTGAAGAACGTGCTGTTTGCCAGCGAGATGATTGGTGCCGTGCGCGGCATTGACCCGCAGACCGGCAACTATTACGACGACACCAAGCGCTATATCGAGGCGTCGAAGATTCTAAGTGCAGACGATCGCCATCAAATTTATGAAGGCAATGTACGCCGCGTGTTTCCGCGGTTGGATGTGGCCCTGAAAAAGAAGGGGAAATAACTATGTACGAGCTCAGTGTTGTCTATCGCAACATTACCCGCGCGGACCGTGCGGCTGCCGACGGCTTGGCTGCGCTGGGGTCGGCCACCGTGCACGAAGCCATGGGCCGTGTGGGGCTCCTGAAGCCGTATATGCGCCCGATCTACAGCGGCCAGCAAGTCTCTGGCACGGCAGTCACCGTGCTCCTGCAGCCCGGCGACAACTGGATGATGCATGTGGCTGCGGAGCAAATCCAGCCTGGCGACATTGTGGTGGCGGCAGTGACGGCCGAGTGCACCGACGGCTACTTTGGCGACCTGCTGGCCACCTCGTTTCAGGCGCGAGGCGCACGCGCACTCATCATCGAAGCCGGTGTGCGCGACGTGAAGGAACTGCAGCGCATGGGTTTCCCGGTGTGGAGCAAAGCCATCAGCAGCAAGGGCACGATCAAGGCAACCCTGGGCTCGGTGAACATTCCTATCGTCTGTGCAGGTATGCTGGTCACGCCCGGCGACGTGATCGTGGCCGATGACGATGGTGTGGTCTGCGTGCCCGCCGCACGCGCCGCCGCCACGCTGGAAGCCGCGCAAAAGCGCGAGAGTTTTGAAGGCGAGAAGCGCGCCAAACTGGCTGCTGGCGTGCTGGGGCTCGACATGTACAAGATGCGCGATCCACTGGCTGCTGCAGGACTAAAGTACATCGACTGATACCTTTCCATGAACCATTCCATATACAAACCCACTACAGGTGACTTCACCAAGACAGCAGGCTGGTTAGACTGGTACACCGGACCTAGTACACCCCGCTTGAAGCTGCCAACCGGCGCGGTGGATGCACACTGCCACGTGTTTGGTCCGGGCTCTGAATTTCCCTACGCACCTGAGCGCAAGTACACACCGTGCGATGCGTCCAAGCAGCAGCTGTTTGCATTGCGCGATCACTTGGGTTTTGAGAAAAATGTGATTGTGCAGGCAACCTGCCACGGTGCCGACAACTGTGCGCTGGTTGACGCTCTGCGACACAGTGGTGGAAAAGCGCGCGGTGTGGCTACCGTCAAGCGTACCGTAACAGACGGCGAATTGCAGGCCATGCACGACGCTGGCGTTCGCGGTGTTCGCTTTAATTTTGTGAAACGCTTGGTTGACTTTACGCCCAAGGACGAGTTGATGGAGATTGCCGTTCGAATTGCCAATTGGGGATGGCATGTGGTGATCTATTTCGAAGCGGTGGACTTGCCCGAGCTTTGGGACTTCTTCTCCTCCTTGCCGACCACCGTAGTAGTGGACCACATGGGGCGCCCTGATGTGTCGTTACCGGTAGACGGATCGCAGTTTGAGTTTTTTCAGAAATTCATGCGTAAGCATCAGAACGTGTGGAGTAAAGTGAGCTGTCCGGAGCGCCTCAGCATGACCGGTCCGAAAGCACTCAACGGAGAACAAAACGCTTATCGTGACGTGATTCCCTTCGCCAAGGCTATTGTGGAAGAATTCTCCGATCGCGTGCTCTGGGGTACTGACTGGCCGCACCCCAACCTGAAGGACCACATGCCCGATGACGGCCTGCTAGTTGACTTCATTCCGCATATCGCACCTACACCCGAGCTGCAGCGTAAGCTGCTAGTGGACAATCCCAACCGCTTGTACTGGAAGGACTGATATGGCCCTCGATAAACCGTATCTGGATGTGCCCGGAACTATCATTTTTGATGCTGAACAAAGCCGCAAAGGTTACTGGCTTAACCAGTTTTGCATGAGCCTGATGAAGCCCGACAACCGCGAACGTTTCAAGGCCGACCAGCGCACTTACCTCAACGAATGGCCCATGAGCGAAGAGCAGAAGCAGGCTGTACTCGAGATGGACCTGAACCACGCAATGCAGCTGGGCGGCAACATCTACTTCCTGGCCAAGATTGGCGCTACGCATGGCAAGAGCTTTCAGCAGATGGCAGGCAGCATGACCGGCATGACCGAAGACGAGTACCGCGCCATGATGTTGGCGGGTGGTCGCTCAGCCGAGGGCAATCGCTATCTAGGTGAAGATGGCGACGCCCAGCCGCACCACCAACCCCAAGGCCACGCTGGCAAGAAAGTGAGCGCCTGACCATGGCCAAAATCACTGCATCGGTTTACACCTCGCATGTACCCGCCATCGGCGCAGCACTGGACACCGGCAAGTCAAAGGACGACTACTGGAAGCCGGTATTCACGGGTTATGACTTCTCTCAACAGTGGATGAAAGACAACAAACCAGACGTTATTTTGCTGGTCTACAACGACCACGCCACCGCTTTCAGTCTGGACATGATTCCCACTTTTGCCATTGGAACTGCGGCGCAGTACAAACCTGCCGACGAAGGCTATGGGGCGCGGCCGGTACCGGTGGTGCAGGGGCACCCCGAGCTGGCGTCGTATATTGCGCAAAGCGTGATCCAACAGGACTTTGACCTCACAATTGTCAACAAAATGGATGTGGATCATGGTTTGACCGTGCCGCTTTCGCTGATGTGCGGAGAGCTCGACCCGGTGAAAGGCGCCTGGCCCTGCCCGGTGATTCCGTTTGCGGTTAATGTGGTGCAGTACCCGGTGCCCAGCGGTCAGCGCTGTTACAACCTAGGCAAGGCCATTCGCAAGGCTATCGAGAGCTACGATGAAGACATCAACGTGCACATCTGGGGAACCGGCGGCATGAGTCACCAGCTCCAGGGCGCGCGCGCCGGTCTGATCAACCGTGAGTGGGACAACGCCTGGCTTGACAAAATGATTGAGGATCCGGCCGCCTGTGCCCAAACGCCGCACATTGACTATGTGCGCGAGGCGGGCAGCGAAGGTATTGAGCTGGTGATGTGGCTGATCGCCCGAGGCGCGATGTCCGATGTGCCTTATGACGACAAGAATGCTACAGATTTGGTAGCTTCTAGTGCACATTCCGTAAAGGTTAGGCATCGTTTTTATCACGTACCGGCGAGCAATACTGCGGTAGGACACGTGATTTTGGAGAACCGTTAAATGATCAAAACCATCAAAGTTGCGTTGGCCGGTGCCGGCGCCTTCGGCATCAAGCACCTGGACGGCATTAAGAACATAGACGGCGTGGAAGTGGTCTCACTGATCAGCCGCGATTTGGAGAAGACCCGCGAAGTTGCCACCAAATACGGTATTGGTCACGTGACGACCGAATTGGCCGACAGCCTGGCTCTGACTGAGGTCGATGCAGTCATTCTGTGCACCCCAACCCAGATGCACGCCGAACAAACCATTGCCTGCCTGAAGGCGGGCAAGCACGTGCAGGTGGAGATCCCGCTGGCCGACACGCTGGAGGGTGCGCGTGACGTGGTGGCGATGCAAGAACAGACCGGGTTGGTCGCCATGTGCGGCCACACCCGCCGCTTCAACCCCAGTCACCAGTATGTTCACCAACAGATCATGGCTGGCAAGTTCAACATCCAGCAGATGGACGTGCAGACCTACTTCTTCCGTCGAACCAGTATGAACGCGTTGGGTCAGGCACGCAGTTGGACCGACCACTTGTTGTGGCACCACGCAGCCCACACGGTTGACTTGTTTGCTTACCAGTGCGGCAGCCCTATCGTCAAAGCCAACGCGGTGCAAGGGCCGATCCACCCGACGCTGGGTATCGCGATGGACATGAGTATTCAGCTCAAGGCCGCCAATGGCGCCATTTGCACGCTGTCACTCAGCTTCAATAGCGATGGCCCGTTAGGTACTTTCTTCCGCTACATCGGCGATAGCGCCACCTATATTGCCCGCTATGACGACCTGTCTACTGGCAAAGACGAGAAGATTGATGTGTCCAAGGTCGACGTATCGATGAATGGAATTGAGCTTCAGGACCGCGAGTTTTTTGCTGCCATCCGCGAAGGCCGCGCTCCCAACAGCAGCGTGGCCGGGGTGCTGGCCTGCTACGAGGTGCTGCACAGCCTTGAGCAACAGTTGGCGGTTTGAAAATGCAAACCCGCAATTTGGGCGCGTTC
>JAQSDS010000445.1 GCA_029946045.1 Rhodoferax sp. | reverse complement strand
GCTGTCGACGAAACGACTGGCCGAGAACACCGACATCCCGGTGGCCGACGGCCGGTTCATCGACGAGAACTACCGCGCAGCGGCCCAACTACTGGACCGGCCACCGCACACCGTCAGGCACGGTGGCGTTGGTACTTGAACCCACGCTCGCACTGTCGGCACTGGACAGCGGATTGCTCCAGGCATTGCCCCGGTAATAAAAAATTTGCCACTGGTCGAGTGCCACCGTGCGCACTTCGCGCAAGCGGTCGTCGTCGGCAGGCGTTTGCGCCCAGACCTGTGCTTTTTGCCAGGCCAGTGCCAATTCGCTGCGCGTCCGCAGAGGCGGCGATTGCCAGCGCAGCCACTGACCCTGGCCGGCCTCGCTGCGCCGGGACCAAGCCACCACGCGCAAGCCCTCATCCGGCTGCGCACTGCTGCGCCGCACGATCCGGAACGCCCGTCCGTCCCAGTCCAGGCTGGGCGTGTCGGGCTGCTCGGCCATGGCCTCCAGGTCGGCACCCCATTGCGCCAGCGTGGCCTGCAGCGCCAGTACATCGTCGGACTGCTGCTGCAATCGGATTTGAGCGCGACTGACACCATCGAGGCCGCGCCAGCTCAACACGGTCATCAAGGCCATCAGGCTGATCGCGACCAACAATTCAATCAGGGTAAAGCCCCGGCAGTTCGTGGTGCTGCGCATCAGTAGCGCCCCACCACGGTGGTCAGGCGCCAGATGGGCGACTCGCCATCCATCACGCGGGCATCGACGCGCCTGAAATTGGGGTTCGGTGTGGGTCGCACCACCAGTGCCACGGTCAGGCTGCGACCAGCCTGCTCGCAGCCCACGCTGCTGTCACCGACGTCAGGCATTTGCTTGAGCAGCCGGATTTTGACCAGTTCGTTTTCAGCGCACAACTGCGCCAGTAGCATGTCTGACTGACGCTGCGCATGCTGGGTCAGTGCGGCTGTGGCTTGCAAACCCGCCATCAGGGCAATGGCCACGATGGCCAGCGCCACCAGCACCTCGACCAGGGTAAAGCCGCGCGCCACATGTTTCACGGCAGGTCTGCCTGCACAACAAACGGCCGCACGCCGTCCGTAGCCAAACGCAGGCGTTGCGCCGGTTGGCTGCGCGATTGGAGGATGACGGCTTGCGGCTCAATGATGGGCTCAGGGCCCAATAAAAGGGTGTCGGACTGGACGGGTGCATCGACACTGGCGGTGGTGTCGGCGTCGAGCCAGGCCTGCGGCAAGTCGTCATCCGACCGTCCGGACGGCGGCAAGCCCTCAAACTGAAACCCTTGCGGCGTTACCCGCCAGCGCACCGGCACACCACTGAGCTGCGAGCGCGCACGGGATGACTCGAACAAGGCGGACAGGCGCAGCGCTTCACGCGCCAGTTGGGTCTGCGTGCCGTCGCGCATGGCAAACCCGACGCCGACCGACGCGATCGCCACAATCGCCAGCACCACCAACAATTCCAGCAAGGTGAAGCCCGACACCGAGTGCGGCCGACAGCGCGGCAACTCAGGGTTGCCAGCTGCCAATGTCTGCGTCACGACCTTCGCCTCCCGCTTGGCCATTGGCGCCGTACGACATCACATCGACCTCGCCCTTGATTCCGGGATTGAGGTAAATGTAAGGCTGCCCCCAGGGATCCTGGGGCAATTTGTCGAGGTAATTTTTCCAGTTGGCCGGCACCGGGCTGGTGGTGGGCTTGGCCAGCAGGGCTTGCAATCCCTGCTCGGCGCTAGGGTAGCGTTGGTTGTCGAGGCGGTAAAGTTTGAGCGCCTGCATCAGGTTGGCGACATCGGTTTTGGCCGCTGTCACACGCGCATCGTCAGCGCGGTCCAGCACGTTGGGAACGATCAGGGCGGCGAGCACACCAATGATGAGCAGCACCACCATCAACTCAATCAGGGTAAAGCCGCGCTGAAGGCTGCGCAAAAACAGGGACGATTTTTTGTTCATGGTGCCGATGTTGCCATTTAAAAATGACGCGCAAGCTGCGTTAAGACAAATTTAGCCAGAAAAGGGCAGGGCTGTGGGCCTGATCGCACACCGGACTCACACCACCCGCTCCAGAATCAGCACGGCAAAAAAGCCGAACGCCGACAACAGGGCCCATTTCAGCACCAGCCAGCCGTAACGCTTGAAACGCGCGTCCCCGGTGCCCGCATAAAATCCAAAGGACACCAGGGCACCCAGCAGCATCAACAAGACCAGCCAGCGAAACAACAGCATGGTCAGCCGCCTCTACCAGGCTCTCGCCAGTTGCGCAAAGCCGGCCGGCGCCAGCTTTTCATTGTCGAAGGTCACCACATCCCAGGCTTCGCGGTGGTCCAGCAGCTCGCGCAACAGCAGGTTGTTGAGCGCATGGCCCGAGCGAAACGCACTGTAGCTGGCCAGCATGGGTTTGCCCAGCAGGTACAGGTCACCCATGGCGTCGAGAATTTTGTGTTTGACAAACTCGTCGTCGTAGCGCAGACCACCGGCGTTGAGCACCTTGTAATCGTCCATCACGATGGCGTTGTCCAGACCACCACCCAAGGCCAGGCCATTGGCACGCATTTTCTCGACATCCTTGGTGAAGCCAAAGGTGCGGGCGCGGGCAATGTCTTTGGAGTACGAGCCCAGGCTCATGTCAAACAGCACGCGCTGACCGGTGGCATCCACCGCCGGGTGGCTGAAGTCGATCTCGAAACTGAGGCGGTAGCCGTGGTAAGGCTCCAGCCGTGCCCACTTGAGGTTGTCACCCTCACCCTGGCGCACCTCGACCGGGGCCAGCAGGCGAACAAAACGCTTGGGCGCGTTTTGCAATTCAATGCCGGCGCTTTGCAGCAAAAAGACAAACGAAGCTGCCGAACCGTCCAAAATAGGAACCTCTTCGGCGGTGATATCCACGTACAGGTTGTCCACGCCCAGACCGGCACAGGCCGACATCAGATGCTCGACCGTGTGCACCTTGGCATTGCCCGTCGAGATGGTGGAGGCCATGCGGGTGTCGGTCACAGCCAGCGCCGACACCACAATATCCACCGGCTCGGGCAAGTCCACGCGTCGAAACACAATGCCGGTATCAGGTGCTGCCGGGCGCAAGGTGATCTCGACCCGTTGGCCGCTGTGCAGCCCCACGCCCACGGCGCGCGTCAATGTTTTGAGGGTTCTTTGTTTAAGCACGGTTTCATTTTACTTTTTCAAGGCCCCAGTGACTCCAAAAGGAGGCCAGCCACCGGCAGGCCTTCCTGCAGGCGGCCGCCCCTTAATCTGCCTGCTTGCGCAAAAACGCTGGAATCTCGAAGTCGTCCATGCCGCCACTGCTCAAGGCGTCGACCTTGGCAGCCGCCGAGGTGCGGTTGCGCCACACGCTGGGGGTAGCCATGGAGCCGTAGTCGGTCTGACTGCGCCCCGTGTTGCTGGTCGCCATCGAGCCGGTCGCGTGGCCCATGCCTATCGGCGTGTTCAAGGTCGGAATATTGAATGGCACGTCGTGGGTACCGGTGCGCTGGCCCATGTCAGGCTGGGTTTGTGTGACCACCAGTTTCGGGCGCTGGGCTTGGCGGCTCAGGCCGGTGGCCACCACCGTGACGCGAATCTGGTCGCCCAGGTTGTCGTCGTAGGCGGTGCCATAAATCACATGGGCGTCCTGCGAGGCGTAGTCACGAATGGTGTTCATGGCTACTTTGGACTCGGACAGTTTCAGGCTGCCCTTGGCGGCCGAGATCAGCACCAGCACGCCTTTGGCACCCGACAGGTCGATGCCTTCAAGCAGCGGGCAGGCCACGGCCTGTTCCGCAGCGATGCGGGCGCGGTCCGGGCCAGCCGCCACGGCCGTACCCATCATGGCCTTGCCGGGCTCGCCCATGACGGTGCGTACGTCTTCAAAGTCGACGTTCACATGGCCTGGCACATTGATGATTTCGGCAATGCCGCCGACCGCGTTCTTGAGCACGTCGTTGGCGTGGGCAAAGGCCTCGTCCTGGGTGGCGTCGTCGCCCAGCACGTCGAGCAGTTTTTCGTTCAGAACCACAATCAGCGAATCGACATTGGCTTCGAGCTCGGTCAGACCGCTCTCGGCGTTGTCCATGCGGCGCTTGCCTTCAAACTCGAACGGCTTGGTGACCACACCCACGGTCAAAATGCCCATTTCGCGCGCAATGCGGGCAATCACGGGGGCGGCGCCGGTGCCGGTGCCGCCACCCATGCCGGCCGTGATGAACAGCATGTGTGCGCCATCAATGGCTTCGCGGATGTGGTCGATCGCCAGTTCGGCGGCTTCGCGCGCCTTGTCGGGCTTGCTGCCGGCACCCAGGCCGGTGCTGCCGAGCTGGATGATCATGTGGGCGTCGCTGGTGCTGAGCGCCTGCGAGTCGGTGTTGGCGCAGATAAATTCCACGCCCTGGACGGCGCTGGCAATCATGTGGGCCACCGCGTTGCCGCCGCCGCCGCCGACACCAATAACTTTGATCTGGGTGCCTTGGTTAAAGCCTTCTTCGTCGATGAGTTCAATGGGCATGGTGCTCTCCTTGGGTTTCAATAAATAAAAAATAACTGGAAAAAACTTGCTGAAATGAGGTTGGTGATTTGCCTGGCGGGTCCATGCATCGCCATCGTCGTTTGGGGCTGGCGCGACTACGCCAATACATATTTTTCATGGTCAGAAGTTCCCCACAAACCAGTCCTTGACGGAACCGAATGCCGTTTTCATGGAGCCGTTTTTCTGCCCCACCTTGATCCCACGCAAGCGCGCCATACGTGCTTCTTCGAGCAGACCCATGACGGTGGCAGCGCGCGGTTGCGCCACCATGTCCGACAGCACGCCGGTGTATTTGGGCAGGCCACGGCGCACCGGCTTCAGGAAAATATCCTCGCCCAACTCAACCATGCCGGGCATGACACAACTGCCACCGGTGAGCACGATGCCGCTGGACAGCATTTCCTCAAAGCCCGACTCGCGCATGACCTGGTGCACCAGGCTGAAAATTTCTTCGACACGCGGCTCGATCACGCCGGCCAGAGCCTGGCGGCTGAGCATGCGCGGGCCGCGGTCGCCCAGGCCGGGCACCTCCACCTGCGCTTCGGGGTCGGCCAGCAACTGCTTGGCGTAGCCGTTTTCAACCTTGATCTCCTCGGCGTCCTTGGTCGGTGTGCGCAGCGCCATGGCGATGTCGCTGGTGATCAAGTCGCCGGCAATCGGGATCACGGCGGTGTGACGGATGGCGCCGTTGGTAAAAATGGCCAGGTCGGTGGTGCCGGCACCAATGTCGACCAGTGCCACACCAAGCTCACGCTCGTCTTCGGTCAACACCGACAGGCTGCTGGCCAGCGGGTTGAGCATGAGTTGCTCCACCTCGAGTCCGCAGCGACGCACGCATTTGATGATGTTCTCGGCCGCGCTCTGGGCACCGGTGACGATGTGCACCTTGGCCTCCAGCCGGATGCCGCTCATACCGATCGGCTCTTTCACGTCCTGGCCGTCAATGATAAATTCCTGCGGCTCCACCAGCAGCAGGCGCTGGTCGGTCGAGATGTTGATCGCCTTGGCGGTTTCGACCACCCGCGCGACGTCGGCGGCGGAGACCTCGCGGTCCTTGATGGCCACCATACCGTGCGAGTTCATGCCGCGGATGTGGCTGCCGGTGATGCCGGTGTAGACCCGCTGGATCTTGCAGTCCGCCATCAGCTCGGCCTCCTTGAGCGCCTGCTGAATGCTCTGTACCGTGGCGTCGATGTTGACCACCACGCCACGCTTCAGGCCATTGCTAGGTGCCACCCCCAGCCCCGCCAGTTTGAGCTCGCCACCGGGCATGACCTCGGCCACCACCACCATCACCTTGGCGGTTCCGATGTCCAGACCCACAACCAAATCTTTGTACTCTTTTGCCATTGCGTCACCTGTTCACTTGATTACTTTTTTCATGTCCGCTGCCTCAACCGTGCTCACCCCGTTCAGCCGGATGGCATAGCCATCGGTATGGCGCAAGTCCACCGAGGCGAGCTGCGCCAGGTTGCGGCTGTAGCGCGCGGTCGCCTGGGTCACGGTCTTTAGAAATCGTTCGAGCCGCGCCACCAGCGCCTCGGTGCTGCCACTGCCCAGTTCCAGCGTGGTGCCGGCGTCAAGCTGCGCCCGCCAGGCGCCACGCGGTGTCAGCTCAAGCTGCGCCAGCGCCAGGTCGATCGGGGCCAGCATGGGCTGCAAGGTCCGGTAGGTGGCCAGTACCTGCGCG
Source organism: Rhodoferax sp. (assembly GCA_029946045.1). Lineage (GTDB taxonomy): Bacteria > Pseudomonadota > Gammaproteobacteria > Burkholderiales > Burkholderiaceae_C > Rhodoferax. The sequence continues at coordinate 6,126 of JAQSDS010000445.1, read as the reverse complement.
CTTTGACCCTCAGGGCCGTTCAAGCGCGGCAAATCGTCCTGCTCCAGTTCACCCAGATTGGCTTCAAAGACCTCGCCGAAACTGTTAACGAGTCGCGAATCGCCTTCCACACCCCAATACGCCACCGGCCGATGCTCTTCCAGTTGCACCTTGAGCCGGTTCGGAAAGTCCCGCTTCACCACGACATGGCGCACCCAGGGCATGGTCTCGAAGACCCGACGCGTGTCCTGCAGGTCGAGGGTGAAAAAAGTGCCTTTCAGGCGCGGCATCACATTGGCGCGCAGCGAGATCGCGTTGTAGTGCGAGACATCGCCAACCACCGTGACGCCCCGAATGGCAAACAGCGGCAACTGCAACACATGGCTCAGGGCAGCACCCAGCAACATGACAAGCAGCACGCCGAACAGAGCACTGGCGAGCCCGTTCATGAGCCTGATGTCGAGCGGCGGGGGCGCGTTATTTTTCATGCGGCGTAGTCGCGGCTGGCTGACTGCAGCACCCGCAGGCAGAGTTCGGGATACGTGATACCGGCGGCCCGGGCTGCCATCGGCACCAGCGAATGGCTGGTCATGCCCGGCGAGGTGTTGATCTCGAGCAGATAGGGCTGGCGGCTGGCGGCATCGATCATCACGTCTGCGCGGGCCCAGCCACGGCAGCCCAGACTTCTATAGGCCTGCAATACCAGTTGCTGGATGGCGGCTTCTTCGCCGTCGGGCAGGCCACAGGGCACCAGGTACTGGGTGGTGTCGGTGAAGTACTTGTTCTGGTAGTCGTAGTTGCCGTCCGGCGCCTGGATACGAATCACCGGCAGCGCCTGCGCCTGTGCCCCACTACCCAACACCGCCACCGTAACCTCGTCACCGGCGATGAACTGCTCGCACAGCACCACGTCGTGCATGCCTGCTGCCTGCGCAAAAGCGGCCTCGCACTGGTCAAGCGCCATGACCTTGGTGAGGCCCAGCGACGAACCTTCACGCGCGGGTTTGACGATCATGGGGCAGCCCAGCGCCTGAAAGGCTTCGCGGCTGGCCTCGGCGCTGTCGACCGTTTTCCAGGCCGGGGTCGGCAGGCCGTCGGCGCGCCAGATGTGTTTGGTCATGAGCTTGTTGATGGCGATGCTGGACGCCATGACACCCGAACCGGTGTAGGGAATGCCCAGCAACTCAAGCGCACCCTGCACCGTGCCGTCTTCACCAAAACGACCATGCAGGGCGATGAAGCAGCGCGTGAAGCCTTCTTTTTTGAGCTCGCGCAGGTCGCGCTCGGTCGGGTCGAAGGCGTGGGCCTGCACCCCCAGGCTTTGCAGTGCCTGCAACACGCCGGCGCCCGACATCAGCGAGACCTCGCGCTCGGCGGATGCGCCACCCATCAGCACCGCGACTTTTTCCGTTTTCAAATCAAATGAACTCATACCGTCTGTCTTTCACTGGCAACGAAAGTTTGGTTCTGCAGCAGACCGGCCACTTTGGCCGACACGGCACCAATTGAGCCCGCGCCCATGCACAGCACCACGTCACCGTCGCGCACCGCGTTCACAACGGCCTGCGGCAGCTCGGCTACGTCAGCGACAAAGACCGGCTCAATGTGCCCGGCCACACGCAGGGCGCGCGCCAGGCTGCGGCCGTCAGCCGCCACGATCGGGGCCTCGCCGGCGGCATAGACCTCGGTCAGCAGCACCGCGTCAGCGCGGGCAATGACCTTGACAAAGTCGTCAAAACAGTCGCGGGTGCGGGTGTAGCGGTGGGGCTGAAAAGCCAGCAGCAAGCGCCGTCCCGGAAAGGCCCCGCGCGCGGCTTCCAGCGTGGCCGCCATTTCTACCGGATGGTGGCCGTAATCATCCACCAGCGTGAAGCTGCCACCGCCATGTGCCGCGCTCACGGGCTGCTCACCATAACGCTGGAAGCGACGCCCGACACCCTTGAAATTGGCCAGGGCGCGCACCACAGCCGCGTCGTCAAGACTGAGTTCGACCGCCACCGCAATGGCCGACAAGGCATTGAGCACGTTGTGGCGACCAGGCAAATTCAGCACCACCTCCAGATCGGGCAGCACCAGGCCGTTGCGCCGCTGCACGGTAAAGTGCATCTGGCCATCGACTGCGCGCACGTTCACGGCGCGCACCTCGGCGCCTTCGTCAAAGCCATAACTCGTGACGGGGCAAGTGACCTGCGGCACGATGGAGCGCACGGCGGCATCGTCGGTGCACAAAATGGCCGTGCCATAAAAGGGCATGCGGTGCAAAAAGTCGACAAACGCTTTTTTCAGATTGCCAAAGTCGTGACCGTAGGTTTCCATGTGGTCGGCGTCGATGTTGGTCACCACCGCCATCACCGGCAGCAAATTCAAAAACGAAGCGTCCGACTCATCGGCTTCGACCACGATGTAGTCGCCCTTGCCCAAGCGCGCATTGGCACCGGCACTGTTGAGCCGGCCGCCAATGACAAAGGTCGGGTCGAGATCGGCCTCGGCCAGCACGCTGGCAACCAGACTGGTGGTGGTGGTCTTGCCGTGCGTGCCGGCAATGGCAATGCCCTTTTTCAGACGCATCAGTTCGGCCAGCATGAGGGCGCGCGGCACCACCGGAATGTGCATCTCGCGCGCGGTTTTCACTTCGGCGTTATCAGCCTGCACGGCGGTGGAAATGACCACGGCATCCGCACCCGCCACATGGGCGGCGGCATGACCGATATGGGTGGTGATACCCAGCGCCTTGAGCCGCTGCAGCGTGGCGCTGTCCGACTGGTCCGACCCCGAAATGGTGTACCCCAAGTTGAACAGCACCTCGGCAATGCCGGACATGCCCACGCCGCCGATGCCGACAAAGTGAATGTGTTGGATGGCGTGTTTCATTGAATGAGCTCCTCGCAGGCCGCCACGATGTCCCGGGTGGCTTCCAGTTTTTCCATTTTTTTGGCCGCCAGCGCTTTTTCCAGCAGGCTAGGGCGATCCATGTTTTGCAGCAGGTCCGCCAGCGACGCCGGCGTCAACTGGCCTTGCGGCACCAGCCAGCCCGCGCCCTGATCCACCAGAAAACGGGCGTTCACCGTCTGGTGGTCGTCGACAGCCGAGGGGAAGGGCACAAACAGCGCGGCAGCACCGACGGCAGCTAGTTCGGTCACGGTACTGGCTCCGGCGCGGCAAATCACCAGATCAGCGTCGGAAAAGGCTTGCGCGGTGTCGTCGATGAAAGGGGTCAGCTGCGCCGCAACGCCTGCGGCGGCATAGTTGGCGCGCAGGGCGTCGATTTGCTTGGCGCCGCTCTGGTGCAGCACCACCGGACGCCCGGCCTCTGGCAGCAAGGCCAGCGCCTGAGGCACGATGTCGTTCAAGGCTTTGGCACCCAGGCTACCACCCACCACCAGCAGCTTCAAAGGCCCACGGCGACCAGCAAAACGCTGGGCCGGGTCGGACTGGTTTAAGAACGCCGCGCGCAGGGGGTTGCCGACCCACAAGCCACCCTTGAGTACCTTGGGAAACGCGGTAAACACCCGATCGGCCACGCCAGCAAGGACCTTGTTGGCCAGACCCGCCACCGAGTTTTGCTCGTGCAGCAGCAAGGGCTTGCCCAGCAGCACCCCCATCATGCCGCCCGGGAAGGTGATGTAGCCGCCCAGACCCAGCACCACGTCGGGTTTGACGCGACGCAACACCTGAATGCTCTGCCAGAAAGCCCTGAGCAGGCGCAATGGCAGCAAGGCGACCGTGACCAGACCCTTGCCGCGCAAGCCGCCGAAGTCAATGGACTCAAAAGCAAAACCCTGGGGTGGTACCAGCTGGCTTTCCATGCTGGGTTGTCCGGCGCTACCGCTGCCACCGAACCAATGTACGCGCCAACCCTTGTCACGCAAAGCCTGCGCCACCGCGAGGCCCGGAAAGATGTGCCCCCCCGTGCCGCCGGCCATGATTAATGCGACCCCCACGCTTGTCACTTCGTGTACTGCACTGCCCCCCAAGGGGGCCATGCCTTGCTTGGGGCGGCCCGGCGCTGCGGCAGATGCACATGTGCTTTTGGTGCTCATACCCGGCCTCCCTGCATGAGGGTGCGATTCTCTTGATCGATACGCAGCACGACGGCAATGGCAGTCAGGTTGATCAGAATGGCCGAGCCGCCGTAGCTCATGAGCGGCAGCGTCAAGCCCTTGGTCGGCAAGGCGCCCAAGTTGACGCCCATGTTGATGAAAGCCTGAAAACCCATCCAGATCGCTACGCCCTGCGCCACCAGCCCGGCAAACACCCGGTCGAGCGCAATGGCTTGGCGGCCGATGTACATCATGCGGCGCACCAGCCAGAAAAACAGGAAAATGACGGCGACCACACCGACCAGACCAAACTCCTCACCAATCACGGCCAGCAAAAAGTCGGTATGCGCCTCGGGCAGCCAGTTGAGTTTTTCCACGCTGCCACCCAGTCCGACACCAAAAATCTCGCCGCGACCAATGGCGATCAATGCATGCGTGAGCTGGTAACCCTTGGCCAACGCGTTCTTTTCGCTCCAGGGGTCGAGGTAAGCAAAAATGCGCTCTCGACGCCACTCGCTGGCCGCGATCATCAAACCAAACGCCACCACCAGCACCGTGGCGATCAGGAAGAACATGCGGGCGTTGACGCCACCCAGAAACAGGATGCCCATGGCAATCACGGCGATGACCATGAAGGCGCCCATGTCGGGCTCGGCCAGCAGCAGCACGCCAACCACGGCCACGGCAGCGCCCATGGGCAGGACGGCGCGAAAAAAGCGCTCCTTGACATCCATCTTGCGCACCATGTAGTCAGCCGCATACAGCAGCACAGTGAATTTGGCGAGCTCGGAGGGTTGAAAGCTCAGCGGCCCCAGGCCGATCCAGCGGCGCGCGCCATAGACGACCTTGCCGACATGCGGCACCAGCACCAGCGCCAGCAACACCAGCGAGATCAGAAACAGCGGCCGGGCAAATTTCTCCCAGCTCGCCAGCGGCACCTGATAAGCCAGCAAGGACACCGAAAAAGCGATCACCAGCCACATCGCGTGGCGCACCAGAAAATAGGTGTGGGTGTAGCGCGCAAAGCGCGGGTTTTCAGGCATCGCGATCGAGGCCGAATAGACCATCACCAGGCCCCACAACAGCAACGCCACCGTGACCCAGACCAGCGGCTGATCAAAACCCTGGGCCCGCGATGGCCGGCTGGCAGTGGACGACAGGCGCGAACCACCCAGACGCACCGGCAACACGTCGCTGGCCGGTGCCCGGGCGCGACCCAGCCAGCCCAGCAGACCTTGAAAACGTGCAGCGACCGCGCTCACAAGCTGCCCTCCAACATGACGCCAGCGTCCAGCGCCAGGTCTTCCACTGCCTGCACAAACTGGCGGGCGCGATGCTCGTAGTTGTCAAACATGTCAAAACTGGCACAAGCCGGCGACATCAGTACCGCATCGCCGGCGTGCGCTTGCGCGTTGGCCTGAGCCACCGCGTCAGCCATCGAGGAGGCGTCCAGCAAAGGTACCTGTGCTTGGCCCAGCGCCGCACGAATCAGCGGCGCATCGCGTCCAATCAGCACCACCGCACGCACATAAAGGTGCACCGGCTCGGCCAGCGGGCTGAAGTCCTGGCCCTTGCCTTCGCCACCCAGAATCACTACCAGCTTGCGCTCAGCGCCCAGGCCTTGCAGCGCCGCCACCGTGGCACCGACATTGGTACCTTTGCTGTCGTCAAAGAACTCAACGCCGTTAAGGATGCCCACGGGTTGCACCCGGTGCGGCTCGCCTTGGTACTCGCGCAGGCCATACAACATCGGCCCCAGCGCACAACCGGCGGCACAGGCCAGCGCCAGAGCTGACAAGGCATTGATGGCGTTGTGGCGACCGCGAATGCGCAGCGCGTCGGCGGGCATCAGGCGTTGGATGAACAGCTCGGGCGCTTCGCCCTTGCGTGGCTTGACGGTTTCGTCGGCCTCCAGCGCGCGCACCAGCCAGGCCATGCCATTGACCGTCTCCATCCCGAAGTCGCCCGGCCGCTGCGGCATGTCACCACCAAAGCTGACGTAATCGCGCTGCCGGGGTTTCTGCAATTTCACTTTCTCCGGCGCAGGCAACATTCCCATCACCACGTCGTCGTCACGGTTCAGCACCAGCAAGCCCTGCTGACCAAA
>JAQSDS010000444.1 GCA_029946045.1 Rhodoferax sp. | reverse complement strand
CATCAAAGAGTTCGCTGCGAAAAGTATCGGTGCTGAGCTGGTGGAAATGGAAGCAGCATGAACGCTGATCTCGAATCCTTTGTGCCCCTCACGTATTCCCGACGTGGTGTGCAGCGGCTGGCCACCACCAGTGCGGTGGCGCACGACACGACTTTTTTGGTGGGGTTGGCCCGGGCGTTTTACTGGAAAAGCCTGATCGACACCGGCGTCATGAAAAGTGGCTCCGAAATTGCAATAAACGAAGGGCTGCACCATTCGTGCGTCAACGAACTCATGCGCCTGACACTGCTGGCACCCGACATCATCACGCAGTTGATGTCCGGCACACAACCACGGCGGCTGACCTTGATGTGGTTCCAACGCAATCGGCTGCCGGTGGACTGGCAGTCTCAGCGCACCATCATCGATAGCTTCAAATAGGATTCGACATGGCCAAAAACGACAGGGGCATGGTGACTGGCGATCCGGTGACCTACCAAATTCCAGCGCCAGCAGGCGGCGTGCAAATGGAAACGTTTATCCCTTGGACACTGGTCAAACGAGGGGTCCGGCGGCAAGTCATCACGCCAATTGATGCACCTGAGCAGTTTCAACGAGAAGCTTTCGTGGAGCGAAGTGCGAGCAAAGAGGCAAAAGACAGCCCGCTGATCCGGGCGCTGGGTTTGGCGCACTACTGGCATCGTTTACTTGATGACGGCAAGTTTCGATCGCTGTCGGAAATTGCCAATGCCGAGGGCATGGATCTCGGCCAGGTCAGCAGAACCGCGCGGTTGACCAGTCTCTCCTCTGGCATTGTGAATGCGTGCCTGCATGAGAAACCAGGTACTCACACCCTGGACAACTTGGTCCGCGTTAGTCGGTCAATCGCTTGGTGCGAACAAAAAGATGTGAGCACCCGCTGAGCACTCGTCAGTTGATCAACACTCTTCGTTCTGATCTGGCTGGCCCTTCAACCAATCAGCGAACCCTGAACGGGCAACCCTGCAACTGCCAGCAACCGCTCTGCCGGGTATTGCCGCATGAACTCCATACTCTGCTGCGGTGTGGCCTTGAGCCAATGGTCATAACTGTCCGGCGGCAAGATCACCACCATGCGCTTTTCGTCCACGGGTTTGTGGAACTGGCGCAACAGGTCATGGCCGTCGGCGTTGATGGTCAGCATGGTGAAACTGTGAACAACACCTTTCGGTGACTTCCACGATGACCAAAGTCCGGCAATGCCCATGGGCTCGCCGTTGGCGCAGGAAATGCGCGTCGGGATGGCTTTGCCGCTGCGCCAATCAGGCACTCCAGGCGCAGTAAGGCAGGTCCATATTGCGCATCAATTTTCATGCTAAGATAGTAATCAATTACTTACCAAGAAGATACTTTGAGCACACCTACCAAACACCTCCCCGCAGAAGAGCGGCGCGCGGTCACCGTCGAAGCTGTCATTGCCCTGGCAGGCAACCAAAACCCAAACGACATCACCACGGCGGCTATCGCCAAACACATGAACCTCACACAGGGATCGTTGTTCCGACACTTTCCAACCAAAGATGCCATTTGGGAGTCTGTCATGGCATGGGTTGCAGACCGGCTGCTCGCTCGTATCGACAGTGCAGCCCATGGCATTGACTCGCCAATGGCCGCAATGCAGGCCATGTTCATGAGCCATATTGACTTTGTTGTCGAGCACCCTGGCGTACCGAGGATGATGTTTGGCCAGTTGCAAAACGCGCAACCCACCCCCGCCAAAAGCGTGGCTCAAGCCCTGATACAGCGCTATGCCGAGCGCATTTGCGCCCGCATCGAACAAGGCAAAAGCCTGGGCGAAATCACCCCTGACGTGAACACGCAGGCGGCAGCCGCGCTGTTTGTTGGAACCATCCAGGGGCTTGTGATGCAGTCCATGCTGTCTGACGACCTCCAGCGCATGCGAACCGATGCTCCTGCTGTCTTCGCAATTTACCAACGTGGCCTGAAAAACAAGGAATAAAAGATGAAAAATTTCTTCTCAACCCATAGCCGGACGCTCGCGTTGGCAAGTGTCGTGCTGCTGCTCTTGGGCTTGCTGGCTTATGTGGCCTTGCGCGCCGGGCCACTGGCACCGGTGCCGGTAACCGTGATCACCGTCCAGAGTCAGGCAATCACGCCGGCGTTGTTTGGCATCGGCACGGTCGAGGCGCGTTACACCCACAAAATCGGCCCAACATTTGCTGGGCGCATCAAGCGCGTCGAGGTTCAATCTGGTGACACCGTGAAGGCCGGGCAATTGCTTGGTGAGATGGATCCGGTTGACCTGGACGACAGGATTGGCGCGCAGAACGCGACACTCAAACGCGCCGAGGCCAGCGTGCTTGCGGTAGAGGCACAGCTTCAGGAAGTCAGCGCCCGCAAGGTTTTCGCGGAAATCCAGTCAAAGCGCTACGAGCAACTGCTGGCCGCGCGATCCGTCAGTGAAGAAGGCGCACAGGCCAAACTACAGGAATTCCAGATTGCACAAGCCAACCTGCAAGCGATGCGGGCCAACCTGGATGCCTCGCGCCAAGAATTGGTTCGAGCGCGCGCAGATCGTGACGGATTGATTCGCCAGCGTGCCAATCTGCGCCTGGTGTCGCCCGTCAACGGACTGGTGACCCGACGCGATGCCGACCCAGGCACCACGGTGGTGGCGGGTCAAGCAGTCGTCGAGGTGGTGGAGCCCGCCAGCTTGTGGATCAACGTCCGCTTTGATCAACAGCGCGCTCATGGGTTGCGCAGCGGCTTGCCAGCATCGATCGTTTTGCGCTCACAAACAGGGGCACCCTTGGCTGGACGGGTTGCCCGCATCGAACCACACGCCGATGCGGTCACAGAAGAAGTTTTGGCAAAAGTCGAGTTGACGATGGCCCCGCAAACGCTACCGCCAATTGGCGAACTGGCCGAGGTTACGTTGGCACTGGTCGCTACGGAATCAAAGCCTGTTGTGCCCAATGCCAGCATACAGCGGGTCGATGGCCACCTGGGTGTGTGGCTGGTGGATGACGGCAGCTTGCGCTTTGTGGCGGTCAAGACCGGCACCACTGATCTTGAAGGACGGGTACAGATTCTGCAGGGCCTCAAGGGTGGTGAAAGCGTGGTGGTTTACAGCTACAAGGCGCTAGATGCCGGTAGCCGGATCAAAATCGTGGACCGTATTGCGGGCAAGTCGTCATGATCAGCCTCGCCGGTCGCGATATCCTGCATTCCTGGAGCAAATTTGTGCTCACGGGTATTGGTTTGGGATTGCTGATTGGGGTCACACTCACCATGGCTGGCGTGTACCGCGGCATGGTGGACGATGCCAATGTGTTGCTGGACAACAGCGGCGCTGACTTGTGGGTGGTTCAAAAAGACACCCAGGGCCCCTACGCTGAATCATCCAGTCTGGTCGATGACACCTACCGCAGTATTCGGGGTATGACGGGCGTCGCGCGTGCCGCCAATGTCACCTACCTGACCATGCAAGTGACCCAACTGGAAAGTGGCAAAGCACGTGATGTGCGGGCGATGGTGGTGGGCATCACCCCAGACGGTGCCGGCTATCCGGGGCAGCCTGGTTATCTTTTGAAGGGGCGCCACCTCACCCGTGGCCACTACGAAGCAGTCGCCGATATTGCGAGTGGTTTCGCATTGGGTGATCACATCAGGATTCGGCGCAATGCGTACACCGTGGTCGGGCTCACCCGGCGCATGGTGTCCTCGGGTGGTGATCCGATGATTTTCATACCCATCAAGGATGCCCAGGAGGCGCAATTTCTCAAGGACAACGATGCCATCGTGCGCCAGCGCGCCCGCACCGAACAAAATCCAGCCCTCAATCGCCCCGCTGTGCCGGGGCTGCTGGATGCCGTCATTGCGTCGCAAAACACCAATACATCGGTGAATGCGGTGCTGGTACAAGTTGAAGCGGGCACAGATCCAGAGGCGGTGGCCGATCCGATCCGACGCTGGAAGCGCCTGGGTGTGTTTACCCGGGCACAAATGCAAAACATTCTGGTTGATAAATTGATTGCCACCGCTGCCCGGCAAATCGCCATGTTCCTGGTGATCCTGGCCATTGTCAGCGCGGCTATTGTGGCCTTCATTATTTACACCCTCACGATGGGCAAGATCCGCGAGATTGCGGTGCTCAAGTTGATCGGCACCAAGAACCGCACCATCGCCAACATGATTCTTCAACAGGCCGTCGCACTGGGTTTGATCGGGTTTGTGGTCGGCAAGGTGTCGGCTACCTTCTGGGCACCGATCTTTCCCAAATATGTGTTGCTGGAGTCCGGTGATGCCATTCGCGGTTTTATTGCGGTGGTTCTCATTTGCATACTCGCCAGCGTGCTGGCGATTCGAGCAGCGCTTAAAGTTGACCCTGCGGAGGCTATCGGTGGATAAACAACATTCAGACTCCTCGGCACGCGGTATCCGCATTGAGGGACTCAAAAAACGCTACGGTCAGGGCGATACAGCGGTGGACGCACTCAAGGGCGTGAACATGGTCGTCGCACCTGGTGAAGTGGTGGGCCTGGTCGGCCCCTCCGGCTCGGGCAAGAGCACCTTGCTCAAGTGTTTGGGTGCCATCATTGAGCCCACGGCCGGGCGCATGATTTTGGGCCAGGACGTAATCTACGACAACGGCTGGAAAATTCCCGACCTGCGCGCTTTGCGGCGCGACAAAATCGGCTTTGTGTTTCAGGCCCCCTACCTGATTCCGTTTCTGGATGTGCTTGACAACGTTGCACTGCTGCCCATGCTGGCAGGTGTGCCGAACGCAGAAGCACGCAAACGCGCGATGGACCTGTTGAAAGCGCTCGATGTCGATCACCGCGCCAAGGCTATGCCACCGCAGCTCTCTGGCGGCGAACAACAACGCGTGGCCATTGCCCGCGGTCTGGTCAATCGCCCGCCTGTCATTCTGGCCGATGAGCCCACCGCACCACTCGACAGCGAGCGCGCCCTGGGCGTGATGCGCATTCTTAACCAGATGGCGCGCCAGTTCGACACCGCCATCATCGTCGTTACCCACGATGAAAAGATCATTCCTACTTTCAAGCGGATTTACCACATCCGCGATGGTGTGACCCATGAGGAAGCCGGCGAAGGACGAGGAATCGACTGATGCGCACTCTTACAAGCACACCAAGGCGGCACCGCCCATTCCACAAAACCGCTGTCGCAGCAAGCTTGATCGCGGCGATGCTCGCAATCACCAGCGCCACGTCATGGGCTGATGAAAATGCGGTGGCTGCACCGCTTGCCTTGCGCAAAATTATGCAAGACCTGGGCAAGAACATGCAAGCCATCACCGTCGGGATTTCACGGGGTGATTGGGAGCTGGTGGAAAAAAACGCAGCGCTTGTCGCCGAGCATCCCCAGCCGCCGCTCGGTGAAAAAATGCGCATTCTGGGCTTCGTGGGCACCAACATGGGCAAGTACAAATCCTATGACGGCGAAACCAACGCTCAGGCGCAAGCGGTAGGCAAATCAGCCAACCGCCATGACGGTCAAGCTGTCATTTTGGCCTTTCAGAAACTTCAGACCAGTTGCTACACCTGCCACAGCGAATTCCGTAAACCATTCGTTGCGCACTTCTATGGCACGAAAGACGCGACTCAGTAATCCGGTCTGATTTCTATTTTAAAAATTGGGACTCAACTTCATGAATCAATCAACTCACCAACGCGGATTTTCAATCTGGGTCATTTCGCTGGTCGCGATCGGGTTCGGCCTGCTGACCATCAAGGAAGGCGGCGCGATCTTGTTCGGCAGTGAGACCGCACGCGCGGCGGCTGGTAACTATGTGCCGTTCGTGCTCTGGTTCAACTTTGCGGCAGGCTTCGCCTATGTCATTGCTGGCATCGGGCTTGGGATGATGCAGCGCTGGGCGATGTGGCTGGCCTTTGCCATCGCCGCGGCAACTGCCTTCACGTTTGCTGCGTTTGGCGTGCACATCTACTCCGCAGGAGACTTCGAGCTTCGCACCGTCATTGCCATGACGCTGCGAACGCTGGTCTGGATGACGATCTCCGCCGTTGCATGGCATCGACTAATGCGGTGTCATGCCTGACTGCCATGCAAGCCACAGTGTGGTGCGTACAGGCATGAGCAGCACTATTCCAAGCATTAAAAAATTTCAGGAGTCAGTATGAAGATCACCTTTCTTGGCGCAGCACGCGAAGTAACGGGTTCTTGCTATCTATTCGAGACCGAGGGCACCCGTTTTCTGGTGGACTGCGGCATGCTGCAAGGCGGACGAGAGGCCTCGGTACGCAACCACCAGCCCTTCGCTTTTGATCCGCGAACAATTGACTTTGTCTTGCTGACACACGCACACATTGACCATAGCGGGTTGCTGCCCAAGCTGGTATTAAATGGATTTACCGGGCCAATCTACACCACCAGCGCCACTGCTGATTTGCTGGCGGTCATGTTGCCCGACAGCGGCCACATTCAGGAGGTAGAAGCTGAACGGGACCTCAAAAGGCGCAGCACCAGATATCCGGCACTGCCGGCCATCTACAGCGCCGAAGACGCAAAAAACAGCCTTCAACAATTAAAGCCAGTTCACTATGACACGCGCTTTGCACCGCACCTCCACGTTGCGGTCTGCTTTCGTGATGCGGGCCATATTCTGGGGTCCGCCAGTATCGAAATCGAGATGATTCAGGGCTCCATCGCGCGTCAAATTGTGGTGTCAGGTGACCTGGGGCAACCAGGGCGGCCGATCTTGCGCGACCCGACCTGCATTGAATACGCCGACATCTTATTGATCGAGTCCACCTACGGCAACCGCAACCACAAAGACCTGCCGACCACCCTGGACGAGTTGGCAGAGATCATCGAAGATACTTTGTACAGACGCAAAGGCAACGTGATTGTTCCCGCCTTTGCCGTCGGGCGTACCCAGGAGCTGGTCTACCACTTGCACCAACTAACCGAGCAAGGCCGCCTGAAGCACCTGAATATCTATGTCGACTCACCCATGGCATCAGCGGCCACGCAGATCACGAAAAGGCATTTCGAGCTGTTCGATGAAGAAGCTCACCGTCTGGTGCAATGGCAGTCACTGAAAAAAAATCAGCCCAATTTGCATTTTGTCGCCGACGTTTCAGAGTCCATCAAACTCAATCAAATTCGCTCGGGCGCCATCATCATTTCAGCCAGTGGCATGTGCGATGCCGGGCGCATCAAGCACCATCTGGCGCACAACCTGGGACGCGCTGAATGCAGTGTGTTAATCACCGGCTTTCAAGCGGCGGGCACATTGGGGCGCAAGCTGGTGGATGGGGCCAAGGAAGTACGCCTATTTGGTGAACCGATTGCGGTACGCGCACAAATTCACACACTGGGCGGTTTCTCGGCCCATGCCGATCAGACGGCCTTGCTGGCCTGGACCGGTGGATTCAAAAAACCACCCACACGCACCTTTGTGGTCCACGGCGAAGTGGCTGCTTCTACGGCCTTGGCTCAGCAACTGACCGAGCAGCGGCATTGGGATGTCATCGTGCCGAAAATCGGCGAGAGCTACACGCTATGACCACACCACATGACGGGCCGGTTTCAAAAACTGGTGGCGAGGATCTCTATGCCGCAGGGCGGCAGGCAATTCTGCAGGACCCCTCCTATCGTATGGCCCATGAAGACCTGGCGCTGCTCAGTGACGATGCCTCGCGGCCGATTAGGTTACAGCTTGAACTGCTTAAACCGGAGCGCTATCTACAACGTCACAAAATTGACTCGACCGTGGTCGTTTTTGGCAGCGCCCGCATACTGGCACCCCAGCAAGCCGAGTCGAATCTGGTCGCATTGAACGACCAGGCTCAGCTAACTCCGTATGATCAAACGCTGACTTTGGCATTAGCCCGTGCACACAAGCAGCTGGAGCAATCGCGTTATTACGAAGAGGCGCGCCGTTTCGCAGAAATTGTTTCCAGGCGGTTTCAGCAAGAAGGGCGTCGCGACTTTGTCGTGATTACCGGAGGCGGTCCTGGGATCATGGAAGCCGCCAATCGAGGAGCTTTTGATGCGGGTGCCCGCAGCATCGGACTCAACATCACCCTGAAGCATGAGCAGGCTCCCAACCCATTCATCACACCAGGTTTGTGCTTTCAGTTCCGTTATTTCGGTCTGCGCAAAATGCATTTTTTGATGCGCGCCAGAGCGTTGGTCGTGTTTCCGGGCGGATTTGGCACCTTTGACGAGCTGTTTGAAGTGCTCACGTTGATACAGACAGGCAAAGTGCGCCGGGTGCCCATTGTGTTAGTCGGAGCCAAGTTTTGGGGCAAGGCCATTAATTTTGAATTCCTGATTGAAGAGGGTTTTATCAGCCCCCAAGATGTGCAGCTTTTTACGATCGTTGACACAGCAGAAGATATTGTTGCGACCCTGCAAGAGTTTTATGACGGCAAACCACCCTTGCCTGATACCCATCAGGATTGATCATGCAACCAGCTCATGTTCACGCTCGGGTAGTACGGTGGATCGGCCAAGGTGTCGGGGCACTCACGCTGTCTCTGCACCTCGTGCCGGGCGTTGCACAAACGGGCTTCGAAGAGTCCAACGCGATCAGTAGGTGCAAGTCTGATCAGATGATCAAATTCCGGGGCGGCACCGCCAGACTGGAAAACGACCTGTTTGCGAACACCGATCAAAATTACACCAATGGCGTGGTGTTTACTGCGGTGTCACAGGACATGGTTGGCAAAATTGACCCGACTTGCTTGCCTGCACCGGTCCGGCTGCATGCAGAGCTGATCCGGTTTTTAAACCCGGGTTTCTGGGCCGATGCGGAAAATCCAGCGCACGCGCAAAACGTGGTGGTCAAATTTGGTCAGTCGATGTTCACGCCGAATGACCCTGCCCGCACCGATCTGGTTCAGGGTGACAGACCTTACGCTGGATTGCTGTTCGTCGGCATGTCATGGAACCGTCGCAAACATGACCCGCAAAGTAACTCGGAAATACTCGATACGCGTGAGGTGACCTTGGGTGTTATCGGCCCCCTGGCGCTGGCTGAGCAGACACAAAATCTGGTTCACGATGTCATCGGAGCGGATCGATTTCAGGGTTGGGGCAATCAATTGCAAAACGCACCAGCGCTGCAACTGGCCATGGACCGGAAGTTTCGGAGCTATGGCGGAGCAGGTGCGATTCAGCCTGGTTTCTCGGCCGATTCAATACGCACCGTGGGGCTGCAGTTGGGCAATATCGAAACCTCCGCCAGCATGGGCATTGAGGGGCGCATAGGCTGGAATCTGCCAAACGATTTTGGCACCTACCCCATCAGACCCGGCGCAGAAAACCGCCCACCATCTGCTGCATCCATTCACGGCAATGCGGGAAATGGTGCTTTGGCAGCTGCTCGCCCGCGAGCTGGCGTGCACCTTTTTGGCACGCTTGAAACAAAGTTTGTTGCGCATGATTTTTCGCTTGACGGTAGCCTGTTTCAGTCAAGTCACCTTGTCACACGCCGTCCTTGGGTTGCGCAAGCGGCTATCGGGTTTAGCGCCCAGAGTCCTGTGGCGGGACACGGAGTCAAGCTGGCCGTCATGCGCGTTTACCGTACTCGGGAATTCGAGGAGCAAGGGCCGAGCCACGCCTATGGTTCGATTGCACTGAGCGTTGAGTTTTAAAAGACCAATGCCGCCTCAACTCAAGCCAATCCATCATCTCAACCAATCAAGCAAACCAAGGAATCCATCATGAACAGCCGAATTCGCCGGTGCAAGTCGACACTATGTCGGCCCCTGCTTTTGTTGACACCGCTGGTCGCCGCATTGGCAGGTTGCGCTGTGGGCCCTGATTTTCAGCGCCCCGCACCGCCTGCCGTGACAGACTACACGCGCACTGCTTTCTCATCTGAAACCGTCACCAGCCCGGGGCAACATGGCATACAGCAGCAGTTCATTACCGCAACTGTGCCCATCGAGTGGTGGAAGGAGCTTCACTCAGAAAAACTCACACGGTTGATTGACCAGGCGCTTGCCGCCAGTCCGACACTCATGGCCGCCAAGGCCACTTTGCGCCAGGCAGAACAAAGCTATGCCGCAACGTCAGGCTCAACACAACTACCCCAAGTCAACGCGAAGCTTGGCGACCAACGGCAGGGCACCAATACCGCCGCCGCAGGCATGCCTGACGGGGAACGCACCTACAACCTCTACAGCGCAACCATCGCGGTCAGTTACGACCTTGATCTGGCGGGTGGCAATCAGCGCACCTTGGAGGCATTGGCGGCGCAAGTCAACTACCAGTCTTACCAGCTTGAAGGTGCGCGCTTGACGCTGGCCTCCAGCTTGGCGCTGACGGCTATCACGCAGGCGCAGTTGTCGGCTCAAATCGCTGCCACAAGTAGCCTGTTGAATACCCAGGAGGAGCAGCTGACACTCACACGAAAACGTCTTGAACTCGGTGTGGGAACGCAACTTGAAGTGTTGGCGCTGCAAACGCAGCTGGAACAAGTCCGGGCGAGCCTGCCAACGCTGCGCAACAAGCAGGAACAAACCCGCCACCTGCTGGCTGTGCTGGCAGGGCAAGCGCCGGGCGCGTCCAACACACCTGATTTCGTGATGAGTGACTTTTCGTTACCTCAGGCGTTGCCGGTCAGTGTGCCATCAGAACTGATGCGCCGCCGACCCGATGTGCGTGCATCCGAAGCATTGCTACAAGCGGCAAGTGCGCAATATGGGGTAGCAGTTTCCAAGCTCTATCCGCAACTCACGCTGACGGCCAACCTTGGCTCTCAGGCGTTGACAACTGCCGGCCTGTTTGGGGCTGGCTCCATGATCTGGAGCCTTGGTGGGCAACTTGCACAACCACTTTTCACACCAGGTTTGAAAGCCAATGCAAAGGCATCTGAGGCGGCGATGCAAGCAGCACAAGCGAACTACCAACAAACAGTGCTGCAGTCCTTGCGCAATGTGGCGGATGTGCTTCGCACGATTGAAAGCGATGCACAAGTGCAGCAATCGCTGGAAAGTGCCAACGCGTCAGCACAGACAACGGTGCAACTCGTTCAGACGCAATATGCCCTTGGATCGGCGAGCTATTTGCAACTGCTGCTGGCACAACAGCAAGCCCAGCAAACCTTCATTAACGTGCTGGAATTGCGCGCCCGGCGTGTCGCCAACACGGTGACGCTGTACCAAGCGATGGGTGGGGGCTACCGCGCTTAATCAATCTGTTGGCCAAACTGAAGCGCATGGTGCACAAAGCGCTGCACCATTGGACTCTTCCATGGTGAGTGGCACAGTGGAATCTATCCGCCCATCGTTGACTTTGATCTGTGGAAACAAGTCCAAGACAAGCTTGCGCAGCGCGCCCGGTGAAAGGGTGTCACCAACGAAATGCGTGACCCGCTGGAATTTCCACTGATCGGCAAACTGTTCTGGCACGATGGTAGGGCCTACCAGTTTTTCAAATCATCGCCACGCGACCAAAAGCAGTATTTGTATTACGTGGCCCTCACCACCCCAGAGGAAAAGGCATCTGGCACTGGTCCGGTCAATCTGGCAACCACTGTGCTCCAGTCGGTCGTCATTGAACATCTACGCTCTCAGCTTCGGGAGCCGGGCAAGTGGCTTACCGATTTGCTCGAACTAGCCCAGGGTGATCCAAAGTTGGACGAGGCCAACATTAAACAGGCCTTGAAAAAAATTGCCAATGCTTGGCCGCAGTTCACTGAGCAAACGCAGGCCCATACTTTATTTACCCTGGTGGACCGGGTGAACGTCTTTCCGGACAAGCTCGGTATCAAGTTCAATTTGTCAGCTGTCCTGAAGTTGATTTATGGATAGCCAGGGCTGTGCCCGGGTTCACCGAACAGGCGTCATCCGAGTCAATCCAGGGACTGCGCGACACAGGTGGTGGTACCGCCTTGCGGACGTGATTTCATATTTCAATTTGTGTCTCTTTGTTCTCTGTCGCTACCGCCCACCAATTTCCGTTTGCAAACCACCCCCGCGTAAGTGCTTGATTTCATTGAAAGTGACCTCTTGAACAGTCAAGAGGGTCCCTGAGAACAGAGAGAAAAAACGGGGTGTTTTCGGCTAAAAAAGGCCAAAAATACCTGAACTTGATAGCGCAATAGTCAAGAGGCAATTCGCGTAAGTGCGCGCCACCATTGAGTTTTTAGACGAAAAAAAGCCCAACTGAAAGCAGTTGGGCTTTTTGTGTATGGTGGCGTACGGTTGACAGCCTGGAAAGCGGCTTCCTGAACAGGTGAGCACTGCTGCGGGTGCTTGTCCTTGCATTGCGGAGATTGTCCGAAATTGCACCCTTCACGCACAGGCACCTTGCTGATCACAAATCACCATCTTCGCTACCCACACGGTACCCCATCGCCCGGTAACCTTGCTGGCGCTTGTCCCACATGCGCAGCAATGCTGGATGGCCAGTATCAACAAAGTCGATGATGCGCACATCCGTTTTGGTTGCGTGCTCGCGGTGCAGTCGACCGGCGTACTGTTGCAATGTTCCCTTCCACGATACGGGCATGGCCAGCACCAGGGTATCCAGCGGTGGGTGATCGAAACCTTCGCCAACCAATTTGCCAGTTGCCAGTAGCACACGCGGGGCATCTGGTGGCAGTGCCTCCAACTCGGTGATCAAGGCGGCGCGCACTTTTTTTGCTAACCGCCCGTGCAGCACCTCAAGTTCGACACTTCCTGCACGTAAGTCTATGATTCCATTAGAAATGGAC
>JAQSDS010000443.1 GCA_029946045.1 Rhodoferax sp. | reverse complement strand
CGACGTGGCCAACCTGCGCGACTTCTTTGGCCAGTTTGCGCCCGAGTTGCTGGCCACCCAGTACGGCCCGGAGATCTGGAGCCTGTACCAGGCCGGTTTGCTCAGCAACGCGTCGGTGCTCACTGGTCGTTTTGAGCGTGCGCAAGCAAGTGTCGACATGCAGGCGGTGCTGCGTGAAATTGACGACGCCCGGGCCGATGACGCCGCGCGCAGGCTGCGCATGCAAAACAACGCCGCCACTTTGCACTGAGCCACGACAGGCAGCACAGCATCTGCCGTGTCATGCCCTGGCGGGTCGGATTTCGGTGACCCTGGCGCGCAGAAAGCTTTGATCGAGAGTCGAGAAATCCCATTGCTCGACGAGGCAGCACCCGGGTAACGAATCCACGCCCCAGCGCAGCAGATTCACCGAATTCGGCACACCCGCGCGCACCCTTGAGGATACCGCCGTGCCTGCCTGCACCGCCCACAGTGGCCGCACCAAGCCGTCCAACGGCATCACATAGGGCAGGTGAATGTGTCCGCCCATCACCAGGTCTGCGCCGGCGGCGGACCAGCGATGCAGTGCGGCGGCATGTCCGCGCAGCCGGTTCGGCACATCTTCAGCGCGCGTCACCGCGACGGGCTGGTGCACCACCACCACGCGCAATTGCGCAGCCCCGGCGCCTTCCAGCAGCCGGGCCACCCGGTCGATTTGATCCCCGGACACCTCGCCGTGCTTGTGGCGCCAGGCCCGGGTGGTGTTGACGCCCACCACCATCAGATGGGGCGAGGAATGCACGGGTTCGAGATCTGGCCCGAAGGCAGCCATGTGTCGGGAATAGGGGTGACGCAGGCGCGTCCACAAGTCGAAAAGCGGTATGTCGTGGTTGCCCGGAACGGCCAGCACTGGCACACCCAGGCGGTCCACGAAGGCACGGGCCGCCCGAAACTGCGCCGGCCGCGCACGCTGCGTGATATCCCCCGAGAACACGAGCAGATCAGGCTGCTGCTGTTGGGCCAGCGCCACCAGCGCTTCGATGACCGGCCACTGTTCGGTGCCGAAGTGCGGGTCCGAGATTTGCAGCAAGACGCTCATCTGCCTTTCCCTTTGTTGAGGGCCACTGCGTCGATGGCTGCGTCGGCTGCTGTGTCATGAGGATGCGGCATCAGCAGGTAGAGCGGCTTGGAGAGCACGCGGAAGTCCAGCGGTGCGCGCATCCGTGTCACCTCACCGTCGAAAGCCACCTTGACCCCGCGACGGCCGGGCGCGAGCGTCGGCCTCACCACCAGATGCTCAAACTCGAAGTGTTCCACGCTCTGCGCCTCGCCGAGCGTGCCCATGGCGCCGTGCAGCATCAACCTGATCATCGACCACGCGCCGATCGGCCGCAGCATGACCGCGGTGATATGTCCCTCCTCGGGTGCGCGCGGCGGGCTGCTTTGGGCGCGCAACTGCGGCCGCACCCCCAACTGCTCCAGCTGGAGCCGGTTGTTGCCCACGAAGAGCGTCAGCGCACGCACGTCGCGAACCACTGCACCCTGTTCGATGTGCAGGCGCAGTTGCCGTTGCGCGCGCAGCAGCGTGATGCTGGCCGCCCAGAACGCCACCCACCGGCTGCGCCCGAAGCGCGCCTTGTAGGCCTCGCGGTCTTCCAGCAGCTCGGGATACAGGCCCAGACTGGCGTTGACCAGGAATACGCGGTCGTTGACGGCAGCCACTTGCACCGGCAACGGCGTCCAGCCGGATAACAGACGCACGGCCTCGGACGGATCCGCCGGAATGCCATGTGTGCGGGCGAAATAGTTGAAGGTGCCCTGAGGCACCACCCCCATGGCACAGCCCGCTGCGTGCGCAGCCTGCGCCACCGTGTTGAGGGTGCCATCGCCGCCGACAGCGACCACAGCTGTGCGGGTGGCAACGGCCTGGGTCGCAGCCTGCTGCGCCACCAGCGCCAACTCGGCGGGGCGGCTGAACCGCAATTCCCCAACGCGTCCGGCCGCCCGCAGCGCGGCCTCAATGATCTCGCGCTTGGTGTCCGCAGCGCCGCTTCCCGCAGCACCGTTGATGACAAACTGCAGCGGTGATTCGGGATCGATTTCGGGGCAGACAGCCATGGCGCACTGGTGACCGTCTGGAGCGAACGAACTCAAGTCTGGCACCGCAGGTCACCGAAGACGGCGTTCTCGCCGTTCGGCGCTCTCATCGGGCCAGCCAGCAGAGAGAAGTCATCGCCAGTGAAGGCCGCCCCCGACCAGTTGGTTTGGGCCAGCGACCCTGGTGCGAACTCCAGACGAACGGCATTTACGTTTCGGGTGTTGGGCATGGTATGGGTTCTCCGGGTGATCAGCTACCAGACAGGTCTGTGGACCAGACGGCATGACGGGCCGCAGGTGTAAAGCGCCAGAATACACTTCAGATGCTTGGTCTTTTGTTCAGTTTTTTCGATGTTTAAGTTCCGGAAAAGCTGCTTTTTTAGAACAATCAGGAACGCAGTAATGGATCATAATTTCCTCATGAAAATCTTATTCGCTTTAGGAACTGCACTGATCGCGCTTTTATGGACCGTCTTCATCGCGGTGTCGGCTGCATTGGCGGACTGGCTAGCCGGTCAGGGCGGGCAGTTGCAGGGCGGCATGCAGGCGCTCACCCAATGGCCCATGCCGGCCTGGATCGGACTATGGTTAGACCCCGCGTTGGCAGAGACCCTGCGTGCCAGCGTGGTGTGGGCCATTGAAGCGCTCACCGCATTCATGCCGTGGGTTGTGCCGCTCCTCGAGTGGGTTGCGCCCTTGTTGTGGGTCATCTGGGCCATCGGAATGGCAATGCTGATGGCCGTTGTCGGCGTTGGCTTGTTCCTCATCGGCCGTCTGCAAAGTCGCGCACCACCAGCCCGGTATGCCGGATAGAGCATGACGGGTGCACGGCCGGCGTTGGGCCTGTGCTTCCTGCGCGCGCTGGTCTGGCGACGTCGCCGGCGCCGCCAAGGAGGCCCGCCTGAGGCTGTGACCTTGCAGGATCTGCTGGAACTGCACGGCGATGGCTCGTTGGTCGTGGTGCTGCTGGTTCTCTCTATCCTCACGGTGACTCCTTTGGCGGGTGTCGGTACCGTTTTGAGCTTCGCGATCTTTGCCATTTCATGGCGTTGGGCCTGCGGTGGGGAAAGCCGGACGAGGCTGCCTTTTGAGGAATCTCTGCGCAACATCGCACTCAGCCCGGCATGGGGCGAGCGTGCGCTGCGTTTTCTTGCCACCCTCTATGCCCGGGCGGACCGTTGCCTTCACCCCCGTTGGCCAGGCGTTTTTCATTCGCGTTGGATGCCGTTGTGGGCCGCATGGATTGCCGTGATGGCCGCCATCATTCTTCTGCCGCTGCCGCTGGGCAACATTATTCCAAGCTTGAGTTTGGTACTTCTTTGCCTGGCATGGATGTTCCGTGACGGCGTGGCGTGCCTGGCCGCTTTGCTGATGGGTGCCGCGGCAATGGCTTACACGGCTGCATTTGGCCATTTGGCGTGGGCCATGGGCTTGCAGTTGCAGGCCGGGGTGCGGAGTTGGCTGGGGATGTAGTAGGGTAGTAGGGCGGTGCCAGATGCGCCGCGCGTTGGTTTCACGGTCAAAGGCCGTTCGTGACTGACGCCAGGGCGCCATCGCGCCGACTTAAAGCACAGTGACAGCGACCAACCAAGCCAACGAAAACCATTTCATGGCGGTGCCGCAACGCGGTGTCTGCCACAGTGCAAAAACCAGGAAAGCGTTGTAAGGCAAGCATCCAAAATGCACAAGAGCTGCCACGATCGGGTCCCCGCCTTGGGCAGCAATCATCAGCGCGATGAAGCTCGCGAGCAGGTTGATGAAGGTGCCGACGATGAGCATGTCACGCCAAAACAGCGTGTTCAAAGGCGCTTGACCCCGCCATCGAGCGCCCATAAAGCCGCCTGTCGCAGACTTGTTCACTACCAGACCTGGGTAAAGAAATACAAGGCGGCCTTGACCAATGCGAAAACCACACCATAGACCACAAACACGGCGCCCACGGAGACCGCGAGTCCAGACATTACCCAAACGCCGTCACGCTCAAGCACACCGAGCGCCATCAGGCTGATGGCCAATGCCGGCAAGACGTTGCCCAGTGGAATCGGCAGCACCAACAAGAGGGACAGCAGCAGCGACAGCAGACCGATGAAATGTTTCATCGGCGGCAGGGCCAGCCCGGTGAAGCGGGGTCGCAACAGTTTTTCAGCGCGTTGCAGCCAGGGAAGGATGCGTTTGACCAGCGAGGAAAAGTCTGAAGACGACATGGAACGATTCGCCACAAATGCCGGTAGCCAGGGTGCCCGGCCCAGCATCAGCTGGGCGGCAAGAAAGATCAGCGGTGTACCCAAAATGGCTGATGTGCCGGGCGACGTTGGCAAGACATTGGGAAATGCAAAGATGAAAATCAAGGCGCCTGTTGCACGGTCGCCAAGTGCCACCAGCAAATCATGTATCGAGATGCGTTTACGCTGCGTTTCCGCAGAGAGCTCCCAAAGAATGGTCGATAACGCACGACCGCTAGGATCTTGTGTCACGGTGGTGCGTTTTCGTCGTCAGCGCTGGCTGCACAAAACGGGGCAGCAAGAACAATCAGCGACAACTCTAAGTACGCTGCCAACACTTTGCCGATGGAGACCAGACCGGTCGCTGTGAAAGACGCATTGGGATCGTACAAGCCCATGAACAGGATCCCTGGCGGCAGGAGTGGCGCCAGTGCCGCTTCGCCGACGATGCCGTTGTGCAGGATGAGGGCGAAAAGGGTGGCTATTTCCATAACAGGCGCACGTCAGGCGCCAAACCGAATTGAACAGCGGCAGATTTTACAAACAGTCTCTACAGGGATTGCTTTGCAGCGTTGAAAACTGCAATTACTTTTGACCGAAGAGGCATGCCGTCTGGCGCTATTGGCTATCATCCCGCAACCAACTCAAAGGAGCAGCAATAATGCTTATTCGTGTGATTTACGTCAGCACCGCTGTGGGCCCGCAGACCAGCGATGTGACCAACTCAATTTTGAGGAAAGCGCAAGTCTGGAACAAGGCAAATCACATCGCCGTTGATGAGCTGCTTGAGTCAGGCACCGTGATCGAGAGCCCGGAGTCATAAGGCCGGGATGGGCCATGCAAAAAACACCCGACGATCTGCAGCGCATTGCCGAACGGACTTTGGCGTACTACGACCAGAACGCGCAGCAATTCTGGGAGGGCACCCGGGATCACGACGTCAGCCAGAACATCGACGCGTTGCTGAAGCACATCAAGGCAACCCCCCCGCTTGAACTGCTCGACTTCGGCTGTGGCCCCGGACGCGACCTGATGAGTTTCAAGGCGCTTGGTCACAGCGTGACTGGCCTTGAGGGGTCAGCGCAACTGGCCGCACTGGCGCGGGCGCACAGTGGCTGCCAGGTGCTCGAACAAAGCTTTCTCGATCTGGACTTGCCTGGCGCCCGATTTGATGGCGTGTTTGCCAACGCTGTGCTCTTCCACATCCCCAGCCCGGCGCTCCAGCGCGTGCTGCAGGCGCTGCAAGCGGCATTAAAACCCGGCGGCGTGCTGTTTTGCTCGAACCCGCACGGCGATGGACAGGAAGGCTGGAACGGTGACCGATATGCGGCCTTTTACGATTGGCCGACCTGGCGCAATGAAGTGACACAAGCTGGGTTCGTCGAATTGACGCATTACTACCGGCCTGCGGGCCTGCCGCGGGAACAACAGCCCTGGCTGGCGAGTGTGTGGCGCAAGCCTGAATCAGCATAGCCACTGCCATTGCACATTTCACGCGGCCTGGATGCTGGGTTCCAGGTTGACCTCGGCCGCGTAACCCCGCTCAGCGCTGATCATGGTTTCCATCGACAACAGCGGGTCACCCTTGGCCACTTAGGCACTCGCGCCGCATTTAAAAAGGCGACTACCAGGGTCGTGGTGAAGCCCCGGCATCAAACGAGCCCAACATCTGGTGGTGCAGGCTCCAATGTGCCACCGCCGCAATCAAAACAACGGACTCACCCTCGGCCACACGGTCGTCAACTTCGGCGAGCTTGACACACAGGCTCAGCACTTTGCGACGAAGAGCGGGGTCATCAATATCGCCCATCAATTCTTCCAGAACATACTCATCCACAGGGCAGGCATCGGCCCAGGCAAGTTGCTTGCTGGACAACAAGTCTTCACAAAACGTGTCAATCACCGCATGCAATGCGTCGCGGTCCAGACCAAGCTGCTGGTGCACCGCAAGTTCATCCAGCAAAGCAAGCTCGGCTTGGCACACATCGCCATCGGCGATCAGGGTCAAGGCGACGATTCTGGCTGCCGCCTGCGGGCTGTTTTTGGGGTATTTGCGCATGGTGCTTTTCCTTGTTTCTAGGGGTTTCTACAGCAAAGTGGCGCCTGCGATCAGGCTGAAATGGCGCAAAGGCCGGTGGCACAGCATGGGTGCTCAGCTTCAATCAAAAATGTCGCTTAGCCACGACTTCTTTCGACCTCGCTGGTAGCCCTGCCCGGTGCGGTAGTCAGAGTCCTGAAAATCAGGCGCTTGGCGGCTGCGTGCCGCTGGCTCAGAAGCTGGTGCTGCCGCCGGGGCGATGGCGGCAGCAGCACGGTCCAACAATTTGTCGAGTTCGCCCCGGTCCAGCCAGATACCTCGGCAGTTGGGGCAGTAGTCAATCTCAACGCCCTGACGATCGGACATCACCAAGGTCGCATCAGGGCAGGTAGGGCATTTCATGTTTTTCTCCATTTCACTCATGGGTTAGTCGCTTGATCCGCCCAAGCCAAACAGGCTCAGCAGACTGGTGAATAAATTGAACACCGAAACATACAGGCTGACGGTGGCCATCACGTAGTTGGTTTCACCGCCGTTCACGATCCGGCTGGTCTCAAACAAGATCAAACCTGCCGATAACAAAGCCACCATCGCCGACACCGCCAGACCCAAAGCGGGCATCTGGAAAAACATGGCGGAAATGCTGGCAATCAGCGCGACCACCATGCCGACAAACAAAAAGCCGCCCATGAAGCTGAAGTCGCGCCGGGTCAGCAGCACATAACTTGACAGCGCCAAAAACGTGGCACCGGTGGTTGCCAAAGCCAGGGTCACGGTTTGAGCGCCGCCGGGCAAGGCGAGCGAATGCGTCAACAGCGGACCCAGTGTGTAGCCCATGAAACCGGTCAAGGCAAAGACGGCGGGCAAGGCCCAGCCGCTGTTTTGCAGCTTGAAGACAGCGTACAACAGGCCAAAATAACCCACCAGCGTGATGACCAAGCCGGGGGCTGGCAACTGCAGCGTGAGCGTGGTCACCGCCACCCCGGCACTGAACAGCAGTGTCATGGCCAGCAGTGCGTAGGTGTTGCGCAAGACGCGTTTGACCTGGTCAGAATGGATACCCGCGGACGGCGTGGCCAACACCGGGTGTTGGCCCTGAGGATGGGGAAAGGGGGAAGAGTTTGTGTTGTTCATGGTGAGCTTTCTGAATGAGTTGCGGGTGTTTAACTGTCGAGTGCAAGTTTGGCGCTGCGACCACGTGCCGGTTTTTGACCGCGCTGCAAGCTGCGCCGCAATACCCGGGTTGCGCGGTTGAGGGATCGGTCCAGCGCGGTGCGCCAGTCACGCGCCAAAGAAGCGATGACCACCGTGCCGGCACCCTCGGTTTTCAGCTCGACCTGGCAGCGTTTGTCCACGCCGCCGCGTGGGCCATTGACATCAGAGAACTGCACCTTGGCCCAGGGCACCAGCGCTGTCAGGCGGCGCAGGGCAAAGCGCACGCGCTCAACCGACAAGTCGCGGAGATGACTACCATCAGCATCGCGGGATTCAAAAATGACTTGCATCCAAATTTCTCCAGTAGGTGAAACAAGACTGAACGATAGGGTTCGATTCAATTCTTAAAAAGCAGATAATTTCTCATTCATAGTCTCTAAAAATCTGATCATGAGCACACTCTTCAATTACAAGCATCTGTATTACTTTTGGGTGGTCGCCAAAGAAGGCGGCATCTCGCGGGCCGCAGAAAAGCTGGACATGGCCGTGCAAACCGTGAGCGCTCAAGTGCGCGAGCTGGAGCGCTCGCTCGGTTACGCGCTACTGAAACCTGCCGGGCGCGGGCTGGTTCTGACGGATGCGGGACGAGCCGCCATGCAGCAGGCCGACCAGATTTTTCAACTGGGTGAGAACTTGCCGGCGCGGGTGCGTGATGCCGCCAGCACCCCGACCATTCGCCTGGCTGTGGGCATTTGTGACGGGTTGCCCAAGCTGGTGGTGCGCCGCCTGTTGCAACCGGCGATACCCGAGCCCAACTTGCGCTTGTTATGCAATGAGGGGGATCTTGAGGATTTGCTGGGCGACCTGGCCCTGCACCGGCTGGACGTGGTGCTGTCAGACCGCCCCGCACCCACCAACCCCAACATCAAGCTTTACAGCCATGCCATGGGGTCGTCCAGCACTGCCTGGTATGGCACGCCAGCTTTGGTGGCTTCCGCCAGCAAAAATTTCCCGGAAAGCATGGCCGATGTGCCCGTGCTGCTGCCCACGGCGCACACTGCGGTGCGCGCCAGGCTGGACCACTGGTTTGAGCAACGCGCGATTCGGCCACGGGTTGTGGGCGAATTTGCCGACAGTGCCTTGCTCAAAACTTTTGGTGCCAGCGGTATGGGCGTTTTCCCGGCGGCTGAGTGGGCGCATGAAGACCTGTTGGCGCATTACGCGGTGCACCGCCTGGGACCCTGTGAGGGTGTGACTGAGCACTTTTTTGCGATTGGCACCGAAAAGAAAGTGCAGCACCCGCTGGTGCAGCGCTTGCTGCAACCAGCGCTTTAGTCAGCGGCCAGCAGGACCGATACGCAAAGAGCTGTGCTGCGCTGGGATGACGAGGATCAGCTGTAGTATGTTCGCCTACCGGTATACGTACCGAGATGGGTAAGCTGGCCGGGATGATTGCCAGTGCCGAAGAAGCACAAACCCCAATGCAACGGCAATTGGATACGCTGGCTGGTTTGCTGATCAGGGTTTCACGGTCAATGGCGAGGGTTACCGTGCGGACGGCACCGTCGTGGTCAAACCGGCGGCAGAACCAATCGATGAACACCTATGTTTAATCTGTAAAAATCATCATTTGAGTTCGTAAAAACGAGATTTTCCCAGCCAATTTTCCTGCTTTTTCAGAGTTTTCAGGACAGGCATCATCCAGACACCACAACTTCGGTGTATCGGACTTCTCTTGTTCCCTGTAAATTCAGCACGGCACCCTCGGCACTTTGGCCTGCCCCAATGGCCTGTATCTCCTGGAAATCTGAAATTTAATGAAACGCAGTCATCCCCATTGGACAGATCGGTTTAGTAAATCACTGCCCAGCCGTGACACATTGGCTGCTCACCCCTGGCTGCAGCCGGTCGCGAGCCGCCTGCTCGACCCTCAGCTGTGGCGGCTTCAGCACGAAGCTGTCGCGCGCGGCGCGGCCGTCGGTACTTTTTGGGCCTTTGCCCTTCCGGTCGGCCAATTTGTGGTGGCAGCGGCCCATTGCACCTGGTGGCGTGCCAACATACCAGCCGCCGTCGCCATGACCATAGTGACCAATCCACTGACAATTGGTTTCTGGCTCTGGCTGGCCTTTCAATTGGGCACGCTGGTGTTGGGCCAACCCTTGGGCTCTGCTGCACCAGGCGGTGACGGCTCGCCGTCGTGGTTGGCCGAGTTTGGCTGGCCCACCGTGCTGGGCATGGGCCTGTTTGCCGTGGGCGGTGCTGCGGTGGCTTACGCCAGCGTCAAGATGGTCTGGCGCTTGCGCATTTGGCAAAAGCGACGTGCGCGCCGGTGACCCATGAAACTTAGCCGCTTGGTCCAGCCACGCAATCCACTTTTTTGGCTCATGCTGGTGCTGAACCTGCTCTCCATGGTTTTGGCTTGGATCACACACACCCAATTGCCAGGTATTTTTGTCAGTTCGGTGATTGTTTTGTTTACCATAGGCAATGCGGCGCTGGGTGCCTACCTGATGTGGCGGCTGGTCAACTCCTGAGATTGCTTCGCAGCAGGGTCAGGCAGGACACCCCTTGCATGACCAATTAACGCTATTTTTGTGAATGGACCTTTGAAACATGACTTATTTACTTTTTTTCGCCGGGCTTACTGCACTCATTGTGGGTGCCGACGTGCTGGTGCGGGGCGCCTCACGGCTGGCACTGTCGCTGGGCATCTCGCCGCTGGTGGTCGGGCTCACGGTAGTGGCCTTTGGCACCAGTGCGCCGGAGGTGGCAGTGTCTGTGGGTGCCGTGCTTGACGGCAAAACCGATCTGGCCCTGGGTAACGCCGTGGGCAGCAACATCTTCAACGTGTTGTTCATTCTGGGCCTGTCGGCATTGATCGTGCCGCTGGTGGTCAACATCCAGCTGATTCGCCAGGAGGTGCCGATCATGCTGGGCGCAAGTTTGCTGCTGCTGCTGCTCTCGCTGGATGGACTCCTGACCATGAACGACGGTGCGCTGTTGTTGATCCTGCTTGTGGCATACACGGTTTTTCTGGTGGTTCAGTCACGTCGCGAAGGTCAGGCCGCCCAGGATGAATACGCCGATGAGTTCGCGCCCAAAGAGAAAGCTCCCTGGCTGGACCGGATCTGGGTGCAGTTGCTGATGATTGCGGCTGGTTTGGCGCTCTTGGTGCTGGGCTCAGACTGGTTGGTACAAGCCGCAGTGACGATTGCCAAGTCCATGGGGGTCAGCGACCTGGTGATCGCGCTGACCATCGTCTCTGCGGGCACCTCCATGCCAGAAGTGGCCACCTCCATCATGGCGGCGATCAAGGGCGAACGCGACATTGCGGTGGGAAATGTGGTGGGCAGCAACATCTTCAATGCCCTGGGCTGTGTGGGCATCGCCAGCCTGGTCTCAGGCAGCATGGGCCTGGTGGTGCCACCGGCCGTGATGAGTTTTGACTTGTGGGTAATGGCTGCTGTGGCGCTGGTTTGTGTGCCGATGTTCATCACCGGGCAACTGATTGCGCGCTGGGAAGGTGCCTTGTTTCTGGCCTACTACGTGGCTTATGTGACCTATCTGGTCTTGGCTGCCCAGCAGCATGACGCATTGGGCGCGTTCTCATCGGCCATGCTGAGCTTTGTATTGCCTTTGACCGTGGTCACTTTGGTGGTGCTTTGGCTGCCCAAGGCCAGCAAGCCGGGCTAAGGCAAGTACGCAAGCGTTGGCAGCAACCCAAACACTCTCTTTTTTACGAAGTTTTTATCCGTCAAATGCTTCTTTTTAAATGGTGTTCAGGGCGTTAACCTTTTCATGTTTTTTAATTTCACCAGGAGATCTACATGAAGAGATTGCTCGCACTGCTGGCCGTGGTCTTTACCCTCGGCCTTTCAACAGTTGCCATGGATGCAGAGGCCGCCAAGCGCATGGGCTCCGGCAAGTCGCTGGGCACGCAACGCCAGGCGACCGTCGACAAGGCGCCCACCGCGCCAACCCAGTCGGCCGCAACTGCAGGCACAGCCGCTACCGGCGCAGCAGCACCGTCGCGTTCCTGGATGGGGCCGGTGGCCGGCATTGCGGCAGGCCTGGGCCTGGCTGCGCTGGCGTCACATCTTGGTTTTGGCGAAGAGTTGGCCAGCATGCTGTTATTCGGCTTGATGGCAGCCGCCGTGATGGTGGCAATTGGCTTCGTCATGCGTAAACGCGCTGCGGCAAAGCACGCAACCGCGTCAGGTCCGGGGGGTTTGCAATATGCGCACGCAAGCACCGGTACGGCACCCTATGCAAGGCAGCCTGAGCCACAGTCTTCCGCTTTTAAGGCGGCCGTGCCTACAGCGGGCAACAGCGCCCTTGGGTCGGGCATCGGTTCAGGCATTGGTGCCGGGGTAGCCAGCGCAAGCCGGATTCCAGCCGACTTTGACACGGCAGGCTTTGAGCGCAACGCCAAAGTGAACTTCATTCGCCTGCAGGCCGCCAATGATGCAGGCAACCTGGACGACATCCGTCAGTTCACCACGCCTGAGATGTTTGCCGAATTGAAAATGGAATTGGCCGACCGCGGCGCCGTTGCTCAAAAGAACGAAGTTGTCAGCATCCATGCACAAGTGTTGGAAGTGGACGAAGATACCGACCGCTATCTGGTGAGTGTCCGTTTCACCGGTGCCATTCGGGATGACAGCGGCGAGCCCGACGAGTCTTTCGACGAGATCTGGCACCTGATGAAATCCCGCCAGGGCAACAGTGGCTGGGTGTTGGCCGGCATTCAACAAACGTCCTGAAGCCTGTCGGAGCCTGCGTGCTGGCTTTTGACCAGGCACACAGGCTCCCACTTACATCGCGCTTAACGAATACGCGACGGGATCTGCAAGCAGATTCTGAATAAATTTTCCGCCGCTATGGCGCGAAACCTGGTACGGGCGTTGGCGAAGGTGCGGCCCCTGAACCCCTGCGGACGCATGCCGTCCAGAAACCAGGGAAGGCCGAAGTGCAGCACGGAATGGCAATACCAAAGCGGGTTTGGTGCCTTTCCCCACGCATAATTCAGTCATGAACACTCTACCCCCCCTACCTTGTTACCTCAACGGTGAATTCACCACGCTGCCCAATGCCAAGATCAGCGTCATGGACCGTGGCTTCATTTTTGGCGACGGCGTCTACGAGGTGGTGCCGACCTACGGCGGGCAATTGTTCCGCTTCGAGCAGCACATGGCGCGGCTCGACCGCAGCCTGGCCGAGTTGCGCATTGCCAACCCCCTGACGCACGTCCAGTGGGCAGACCTTGCGCTGCAATTGATGGCCACTTACGCTGCCTCACAAAGCGTGGCTGCGCAATCGCTTGACCAGTTG
>JAQSDS010000442.1 GCA_029946045.1 Rhodoferax sp. | reverse complement strand
AAGCCGATCTGGTTGTTGATGATCAAGTGCACCGTGCCCGCGGTGCTGTAGCCACGGGTCTGGGCCAATGCCAGCGTTTCCTGGTTGACACCTTGGCCGGCAAAAGCGGCATCGCCGTGTACCAGCACCGGCAGCACCTGACGCCCTGTGGGGTCGGAGCGGCGGTCCATGCGGGCACGTACTGAGCCTTCCACCACGGGGTTGACAATTTCAAGGTGCGACGGATTGAACGCCAGGGTCAGGTGCACCGGGCCACCGGGGGTGGTCACGTCAGAGCTGAAACCCTGGTGGTATTTGACGTCGCCGGCAGGCAGGTCTTCGGGAGCCGTGTGGTCAAACTCGGCAAACAGGTCGGCGGGCATTTTGCCCAGCGTATTCACCAGCACATTGAGACGGCCGCGGTGGGCCATGCCGATCACGATTTCCTGCACGCCCAGGCTACCGGCTTGCTGGATCAACTGGTCCATGGCGGCAATGAAGCTCTCGCCACCTTCCAGCGAAAAACGTTTCTGTCCGACATACTTGGTATGCAGGAAGCGCTCCAGGCCTTCAGCGGCGGTAAGCCGATCAAGGATGTGTTTTTTCTGCTCGACGTTGAAGTTGGGCTTGCTGCGCACGCTTTCGAGCTTTTGCTGCCACCAACGCTTTTGCGTCTGGTCGGTCAGGTACTGGTATTCGGCGCCCACGCTGGCGCAGTAGGTTTCGCGCAACGCATTGATCAACTCGCGCAAGGGCATGTAGTCCTTGCCAAAAAACGTGTTGCTGGTGTCGAACACAGTTTCCTGGTCGGCATCGGTGAAGCCGTAAAAGGCAGGGTCGAGCTCGGGAATGTTCGGACGCTCGGTGCGTTTCAAGGGGTCCAGGTCAGCCCAGCTGGCACCCACATTGCGATAAGCGGCAATCAATTGTTGTACCGCCGTGCGCTTACGACCCATTTCGGCGTCCACGCTGGCCACCACCACCTTGGTGCCACCCGCCTTGGCGCGCTGCGCGAAGGCATCAATGACAGGCTGGTGCGCTACGTCCTTGGCATTGCTGCCATCCACGGCGGGCACATTTTGGAGTGCATCAAAGTACTCACGCCAGGTGTCTGGCACACTGCCCGGATTGGCCAGGTAGTTTTCGTACATCTCTTCGACGTACGGGGCGTTGCCTCCAAAAAGGTAGGTGTTCGCCTGGTAGGCTTGATAAACCGTATTGGTCTCACTCATATTTCGCTGACTTTCATTTCCCTTGGGGAAATTTGGCTGGTTAAAGCTGATGGTTGATTAACCTCCCGCGTCACGGCTTAACCGTTTAGCGGATGCGACAGTGGCGTTGGAAGGGCCGGATGCAGATCAGAATTGTGCCACCGAAAGGCAGCACATTCCTTACAAACAAAGAGAGACTTTGGATCAGGCCCAGCTCAGGGGCTTACCAGATCCTTGATCTGTTGCAGAGCAGCAGGATCGTCCATGGTGGTCAGGTCGCCTGGGTCGCGTCCCTCACACACTGCGGTAATGGCGCGGCGCAGGCATTTGCCGCTGCGGGTCTTGGGCAGAACGGTGACAAAGCGCACGCGGGCGGGCCTGGCCACGGCACCCAGGTCGCGGTCCACCAATTTCATGATCTCGCCCTCCAGCTTGAGCGCGCTGGCTTCATCTGACACCAGGCTGGCATCCTTGAGCACGGCGAACGCCATGGCGACCTGGCCCTTCAGTTGGTCGGCCACGCCAACCACCGCCACCTCGGCGATATTGGGATGGGCCGAAATACTTTCTTCAATTTCACGGGTTCCCAGGCGGTGGCCCGCGACGTTGATCACGTCATCGGTGCGACCCAAAATAAAGTAGTAGCCGTCGGCGTCACGCACACCCCAGTCAAAGGTGCTGTAGATCAGCTTGCCGGGCACACTTTTCCAGTAGGTGTTGACGAAACGCTCGTCATCGCGCCACACCGTCTGCATGCAGCCCGGTGGCAGAGGTCCCTCAATGGCGACCACGCCTTTTTGGTTGGCACCTGTCAGCTCTTCACCGGTCTGATCGTCAAGCAATTTGACGTTGTAACCATACACCGCCTTGCCGGGT
This sequence comes from Rhodoferax sp., assembly GCA_029946045.1. Lineage (GTDB taxonomy): Bacteria > Pseudomonadota > Gammaproteobacteria > Burkholderiales > Burkholderiaceae_C > Rhodoferax. The sequence continues at coordinate 10,776 of JAQSDS010000442.1, read as the reverse complement.
GAGCCAAATTTGGTGACCGCTTTCTCCACGCCATTGCACAGCGAGAGGATCGGCCAACCGGTCTCGGTTTGCCAATAGTTGTCGATGATCGGTTTGCCCAGGCCGGCGCTGATCCACTGCGCCGTGGGTTCATCCAGCGGTTCACCCGCCAGAAAAAGAGCGCGCAAGCTCGACAGGTCATATTTGGAGAGCAGGGCCGGGTCCTGCTTCTTGAGCACGCGCACCGCGGTCGGTGCACTGAACATCACCGTCACCTTGTATTTTTCGACCAGGCTCCACCAGATGCCGCCGTCCGGGCGCGTTGGCAGGCCTTCGTACATGATGGTGGCCATGCCGGAAATCAGCGGACCATAAATGATGTAGCTGTGCCCTACCACCCAACCGATGTCGCTGGTTGAAAAATAAGTCTCGCCGGGGTTGCCGGCATAAATATGCTTCATGCTGGCAGCCAGCGCCACGCAATAGCCGCCGGTGTCGCGTTGTACCCCCTTGGGCTTGCCCGTAGTCCCGCTGGTGTAGAGCGTGTAGCTTGGATGGGTGGCTTCGACCCACTCGCATTCAACCACCGTACTGAGATTTTTTTGGCGCAGCGGGCCCCACAATTCGTCACGGCCTGCCACCAGCTCCATAGGCACCAGCCCACGATCCACCAGCAGCACAGATTCCGGCTTGTAGCTGGAGAGCTTGATGGCTTCATCGAGCAGCGGCTTGTAAGCCACGGCCTTGCCACCACGTGAACCGGCGTCGGCGCTGATGATGACCCGGGGCTCTGCGTCTTCAATGCGGGAAGCCAGCGAGCCCGAGGCAAAACCACCAAACACCACCGAATGAATCGCGCCAATGCGGGTGCAGGCCAGCATGGCAAAGGCCGCTTCGGCAATCATCGGCATGTAGATCAACACCCGGTCACCCTTGCGCACACCCAGCTCTTTCAACACCGCCGCCATACGCTGCACTTCGGCGTGCAAGTCACGGAACGAATACACCTTTTCCTGATCGGTTTCGGTCGAGACAAAAATCAGCGCAGCCTGATCGGCACGGTCTTTCAGATGACGGTCCACCGCGTTGTGGCACAAATTGGTCACGCCGCCCACAAACCACTTGGCAAAGGGCGGATTGCTGTAGTCACAAATCTGGCTCGGCTGGACTTTCCAGTCGACCAACCGGGCTTGCTCGCCCCAAAAACCGTCGCGGTCGACAAGAGATCGTTGGTGAAATTCGGCGTATGAGGTCATGGGCTGTCTCCGGTTGTTTTTAAACTGAATTCATAATTATGAGCTTTGAGCTTGCATGGTCCTGACTGTTGGGTGCGAATCAAGTGTGATGTTGGTTTCAGATGAATGGTTCTTTTCCGAAGCGGAAGCACTCAGGTGTACCTATTGGGTCAAGGCAGAAAACACGGTCGTGGACGAATCAGCCGGGCAATACGCTTTGCTACGTGTCCCCCGCCCGCTGCGCGTTCTCCTCCTTGACCTACGCAAAACGTATTGCCCGACTGATTTTGCGAGCAGTTGGGTACGCTGACTGGGGGAATTCTGACTTCAGCAGCTTTAGGCACGGTGATTGGGCTATGTGACCGGGCTTTGGGGTGGAAGGCGCGCGGCGACAAGCGCTTGCATACCGAGCAGCTTCAACTTCGCGTGTGTTTTCACCCCAAAACCGCATGCGCATGGCCCGATCGCCGGGCCGGGTATCACGTGATGCCTTGATTTCTTCAGGGCGCCACATCACTTTAAATCGCACCCCAGACTGTGGCCAATGCCATCCCAGGGAACCGTGCCTCACTGGATCAAGGTCATTTATTTTTCCAGATAAGCCAAAACCCCCTGCCCCGCACAGACCCCGCTGGCAAGGCAGGCGGTTAACAGATAGCCCCCTGTGGGCGCTTCCCAATCCAGCATTTCACCAGCACAAAAAACGCCCGGCAAGGCCTCCAGCATGAGTTGCTCGGTCATGGCCTCAAACAACACGCCACCAGCCGTGCTGATGGCTTCGTCGATGGGGCGGGCCGCAGTGACAGTGATGGGCAAGGCCTTGATCGCCTGCGCCAAACGCAGCGGATCGTTCATGCGCTCCTTGTCCAGCAGCTCATACAAAATGGCCGCTTTGATGCCATCGATGTGCAAACGGCTTTTGAGGTGGCTCGACAGCGAACGCGTGCCGCGCGGGTGCTTCACTTCGGCGAGCACCCGCTCCAGCGGCATGTCAGGCAACAAATCCAGCTGCAAAGTGGCTGACCCGTGCAATAGAACTTCGTCGCGCAGCAAAGCCGATACCGCATAAATCAGGCTACCCTCCAGCCCGGTGGCGGTCGCGACAAACTCTCCCTTGCGGGAAAACTCGACCCCTTGCGCGTTGTTGAAAGTGATGGCGACCGACTTGAAAGGAAGCCCTGCGAACCGACTAGCAAAGTGTTCGCTCCAACCGCTGCTGACATCAAAACCACAATTGGCGGGCTGAAGTGGCGCAACCGCCACCCCCTTGGCTTGCAGCCAGGGCACCCAGGCACCGGTAGAGCCCAGGCGCCCCCAACTGCCACCACCCAGCGCCAGCACGACCGCATCGGCCTGTACCTCTACAGGCCCGTGCTGTGTCTCAAAGTCAAGCCAGGTCACGTCCTTAGGGGTGACGAGGCCGGACACTGATGGCGTCGTTTGATGCCAGCCGGTCCATCGGTGTCGCATCAAGAACGTCACCGGAACACCATTGTCAGGATGACGCAGGCGCGCCAGCCAGGCCCGCAACAAGGGCGCGGCCTTCATATCAGCCGGAAAGACCCGCCCTGAGCTGCCGACAAAAGTCTCAATACCGAGTGAGGCTGCCCAGGCCCGCACGCTGGCGGCGTCAAAGGTCTTGAAAATGGCCTCAATTTGGCCACGACGTTGGCCGTAGCGGGTGGCAAACAGGTCGGCAGGTTCGGCGTGCGTCAAATTCAGACCGCCTTTGCCTGCCAGCAAAAATTTCCTGCCAATGCTGGGCATGGCATCAAACAAAAGCACTTGCACGCCTGCGCCCGACAACACCTCAGCAGCCATTAACCCAGCCGGACCGGCCCCTACCACCACTACTTTTTTCATCATCAGCCTTAACGTTATTTAGGCGGCCATTAGAACCGCTCCAAACGACCGGGCCAGCTTAAAAGCGCCCCGCAGCGTGATCTACAGGAAGCCCGTGCCAATATGCACAGATTTGGTTTCTGTCACAATTTAACCACTGTATTCTTTTCAAACTTTCAATTTAGGAAAAACCATGGCCAGTGAACTGATCAAACATGTGTCCGATGCATCGTTCGAAGGCGACGTACTGCAATCCACTGTGCCCGTGCTGGTCGATTACTGGGCTGAGTGGTGCGGCCCATGCAAGATGATTGCCCCCATTCTGGACGAGGTGTCGGCAGCCTATGAAGGCAAACTGCAAATTGCAAAAATGAACGTTGATGAAAACCGCGATATTCCGGCCAAGTTTGGTATCCGAGGCATTCCGACCCTCATGGTTTTCAAAGGTGGGCAACTTGCGGCCACCAAAGTGGGCGCCATGAGCAAGGCTCAACTGACCGCATTTATTGACCAGCAATTGGCGTAAACCTGCTTTTTTTCAAAGCTGTGCATCTGTTTTAAATCCAGCCATCCGCGCTGGATTTTTTTCCTGTCATAATTCAAAGCACTCGCTGTCCCCCACACAGGGTCAGCTCGAGCCAGAGGCGCCATGCCAATGCGACTTGAACCATCACAAGTCCGTCGCGCCATACCCATTCCCTCCCGGCAGATTTCCAAAACACACTGAGCCACTCCATGCACTTAAATGAACTCAAGGCACTTCACGTGTCAGAAGTCCTCAAACAAGCCGAAGATCTTGAGATTGAAAACACCGGGCGCATGCGCAAGCAGGAGTTGATGTTTGCCATCATCAAAAAACGTGCCCGTGCCGGTGAGCAGATTTTTGCCGATGGCGTGCTGGAAATTTTGCCCGACGGTTTTGGTTTTTTGCGCAGCCCCGACACCAGCTACACCGCCAGTACCGACGACATCTACATCAGCCCAAGCCAGGTGCGCCGCTTCAACCTGCACACCGGCGACATGATCGAAGGCGAAGTGCGCACCCCCAAAGACGGCGAGCGCTACTTTGCCCTGAACAAGCTTGAAAAAGTCAACGGTGGCGGGCCGGAAGAGAACAAGCACAAGGTGATGTTCGAGAATCTGACACCACTGTTCCCCAACGTGCAGATGCGCCTGGAACGCGATACCAAGGGCGAAGAAAACATCACCGGGCGCATCATTGACATCATTGCCCCCATCGGCAAAGGCCAGCGCGCGCTGCTGGTGGCGCCACCCAAGAGCGGCAAGACCGTGATGATGCAGCACATCGCGCACGCCATTTCAGCCAATTACCCGGACAGCCACATGATGGTTCTGCTGGTTGACGAGCGCCCGGAAGAAGTAACCGAAATGCAGCGCACCGTCAAGGGCGAGGTGATTGCCTCCACCTTTGACGAACCCGCTGCGCGCCACGTGCACGTGGCCGAAATGGTGATCGAGCGCGCCAAGCGCCTGGTCGAACTGAAAAAGGACGTGGTGATTCTGCTGGACTCGATCACCCGCCTGGCGCGCGCCTACAACAACGTGGTGCCATCCTCCGGCAAGGTACTTACCGGTGGTGTCGACTCCAATGCGCTGCAGCGCCCGAAACGCTTTTTGGGCGCTGCCCGAAATGTGGAAGAAGGCGGTTCGCTAACCATCATCGCCACGGCCCTGGTCGACACCGGCAGCCGCATGGACGAGGTGATTTTTGAAGAGTTCAAGGGCACCGGCAACAGTGAAATTCACCTTGACCGGCGGCTCTACGAAAAACGCGTGTTCCCGTCCATCCAGCTTAACCGCAGCGGCACGCGCCGCGAAGAATTGCTGCTGGCACCCGACATTCTGCAAAAAACGCGCATCCTGCGCCAGTTTCTGTACAACATGGACGAAGTCGAGTCCATGGAGATGGTGCTCAAGCAAATGCGCGCCACCAAAACCAACAGCGAGTTCTTCGACTTGATGCGTCGGGGCGGTTGATCAGTCCAGGCACTGCGGCTGAACTATAATCTAACGTTTTAGCGAAAAGTACGAACAGCTTTGAATTGCGCAATGGGTTGCGCAAGGGCTGGCGCGGCTAACGCAACTGATGGAGAAATCATGAAAGACGGCATTCACCCCAACTACCGCGACGTTTGCTTCCTGGACTCGTCCAATGGCTTCAAGTTCGTCACCCGCTCTTGCGCGAACGCCAAAGAGATGATCAAAATGGAAGATGGCCGCGAACTGCCACTGTTCAAGCTTGACACCTCCAGCGAGTCGCACCCCTTCTATACCGGCACACAAAAATCCGTGGACAACATGGGTGGCCGCGTGGAACGCTTCCGCAACCGCTTCGGCAAGACCGCTGCCAAGTAAGCCACTCTCAGCGCTTTGCCAAAGGCAGCCGGGTCATTCCGCGCTGCCTTTTTTCTTTGTGCTAACGCCAGTTTTTGGACCCACACACCCGTGAATCAGCCCACACCTGCCATCGTCGCGCAAGCCGGCGTCAAGCGCCTGCCGCGCCTGGCGTTGTGGCTGTTTTGCCTGGCCTATGTGCTGCCCGGCTTTTTGGGACGGGCGCCCTGGAAGCGCGACGACATCAGCACCTATGGCTACATGGCCGAACTGGCCAGTGGCGCGGCATCATGGTGGCAACCCACGCTGGGCGGTATGACACCGGAGGTCGACGCCTTGTTGCCCTACTGGCTGGGCGGCTGGGCCCTTCAACTTAGCCCCGCCTGGTTTCCACCCGACCTGGCAACCCGCCTGCCCTTCATGCTGCTGCTGCTGCTGGCGCTGATCGGCACCTGGTACGGCACCTATTACCTGGCGCGCAGTCCGCTGGCGCAACCCGTGGCTTTTGCCTTTGGTGGTGAAGCGCAGCCCACAGATTACGCCCGCGCCATTGCCGACGGTGGCCTGCTGGCCTTCATGGCCTGCCTGGGGCTGGCCCAGTTGGCGCATGAAACCACACCCGCGCTGGCACAGCTGTGTTTTACCGCACTGCTGTTTTACGCCATGGCTGCCCTGCCCTACCGTCCCATTTCCCCTGGTGTCAGTGCCGCTGTCGCGCTGGTCGGTCTGACACTCTCGGGCGCACCCTTCATGGCCCTCTTTCTAGGGCTGGGCGGCACAGTCATCTACTTGCTTGCACCGCCAGCCGAAACCTCGCAAATGAAATGGCGAGCCAGCGGCCTCGCGCTGATGACACTGGGCTGCGCCCTGCTGGCCAGTTATTTGAACTTGTGGCACTGGCGCATCGACATGCCGCACGCCAACCTGCTTCAATGGCAACGCCTGGGCCGCCTTTTTCTGTGGTTCACCTGGCCCGCCTGGCCGCTGGCGATCTGGACACTCTGGCGCTGGCGTCGCCAGATCTTCAATGTCAACTTCACAGGCCTTCATTTGTGGCTGCCGATCTGGTTTGTCGCCATCGCCAGCGGCGCTACCCTGACCACCCAAGCCGCCGAGCGCTCCCTGCTGCTGGCCCTGCCTGCTCTGGCGGCTCTGGCGGCTTTTGCCCTGCCGACGCTGAGCCGCAGTGTCGGAGCGCTGATCGACTGGTTCACCCTGATTTTTTTCACCGGCAGTGCGCTGGTGATCTGGGTGGTCTGGATTGCCATGCAGACAGGCTTCCCGGCACAACCCGCTGCCAACGTGGCCCGACTGGTGCCGGGCTTTGAGCACAGCTTTTCTCTGGCGCCGTTTTTAATCGCGTTGGCTGCCAGCCTGGTATGGGCCTGGCTGGTCAAATGGCGCGTGGACCGACATCAGGCTGCCATCTGGAAAAGCGTGGTGCTCCCTGCCGGTGGCGCCGCACTGAGCTGGTTGCTGCTGATGACCCTGTGGCTACCCCTGCTGGATTTCGCCCGCAGCTATGCCCCCATGGTGAAACTGGTCACGTCGGCCATGCCGCAGGCACCTGGCTGCGTGGCAACACTGGGCTTGAACCGGGGACAAATCGCGGCCTTGCAATTCCATGGCCAACTCCAACTACAAGCGCTTGATTCCCACACCACCTGCCATTGGTTGATCGCAGACATTGATACCGCCCGCAAGCGCCCGGACATCAGTGCGAGTCAGCTATGGCAGCTGCGGCGCGTCACGGGCCATCCAGCGGAACGAAAAAACTCTATTTGGCTGTATGAGCGTCGCTTGCAGCTACAACCGGAACCACCCGCTGCGGTGGAAAAACAAGGCTGAATACGGAGCCCTTGCCCACCGTACTCTCGATCAACAAGTTCGCGCCATGCCGCTGTGCCACATGTTTGACGATGGCCAAGCCCAGCCCGGTGCCACCGGTCTCACGGGATCGGCTGCGGTCGACACGGTAAAAACGCTCTGTCAGACGACCCAGGTGCTCAGCAGCGATACCCGGACCGGTATCAGCCACCGAAAAAACCACGCAACCGTCTGCCCGTTGTCCCGCAGCGACCGTGATGTGTCCGCCAGCAGGGGTGTAACGCACAGCGTTGCTGACCAAATTCCCCATGGCACTGAGCAATTCACTCGCCGTGCCAGCCAGGAAACCATCAAAGGCACAGTCGAAAACAAACTGGTGATCCGTCTCGTCGGCATCACCCATCACCTGGGACAGCGCCAAAGCGTCGGTCTCAAGCTGGCGCATCAAGGCAGGCACGGCCACTTGGAGGTTCACGCCCGGGGGCGCACTGCCTTCAAGTTTTGACAGCGTCAGCAAATCGTTCACCAGGGTCTGCATGCGGTCGGCCTGCTGCGCCATCAACGCCAGATACTGTTGGCGCTCAGACTCTTCCAGCCTGAGCGACTGCAGGGTTTCCACAAAACCGGCCAACACGGTCAGGGGAGTGCGAATTTCATGCGACACATTGGCCACAAAGTCGCGCCGCATGGCCTCGGCCTGCTCCAGCACGGTGACGTCACGCGACAGCAGCAATTTGCGCCCGTCACCATAAGGATGAAGCTGCACCGACAAAGTGACCGGCCGTGAAGGGCTGTTTTCACGCCCCGGCATGGTCAGGCTGGTGCCAAAGTCGCCCTTGGCCAGGTAAGCTGCAAAACCAGGATCTCGCACCAGGTTGCCAATGGTCTGCATCAAGTCACGCTGGAGGTCCAAGCCGAAGTGTGCCGCTGAAGTCTGGTTGCACCACTCGATGCGCGCCTCGCCATCAAGCAACATGACACCGTTGGGCGACACCTGCAGGGCCGATAAAAAATCTTGCAGTCGCGCCTGGCATTCAAGGGTCTCACGTTCACGCTCACGCAGCATGCGCCGCACCCGGGTGGTGATGTCGCCCCAAACGCCGGTGGTCGAGCCGCCCTCGGCACCGCCCCCGAGGCGCAGCCAGTTGAGAAATTTTTTGGCACGCACACTGTCAAATAACACCCAGAACGACGCGACCATCGCCAGACCGAGCGCCACGGCATGGCTGGCGGGCCAATACCTGTCGAGCCAAACACCCAACAAGGCAGCGCTCGCCAGGCAGGCCCAAAAAAGAAAAAAGCGCCCTAACATGAACGTGCTGGCTCAGACTGGCTTGGCCAACAGCATTTGCGCGGTCAGGCGATAACCGGCACCACGCACGGTTTCCACCATGGCGCCAGCCTCACCCAGCGCCTCGCGCAAACGCTTGACGTGCACATCCACCGTGCGCTCTTCAATGAAGACGTGATCGCCCCAAACCTTGTCGAGCAACTGTGACCGGCTGTGGACACGCTCGGCATAGGTCATCAGGTAATGCAACAACTTGAATTCGGTTGGCCCCAATTTGAGCGCCTGCTCGTGGAACGTGACGCGGTAGGTCGCCGCATCAAGGCACAAATCGCCCACCTTCACCTGTCCATCATCCTGCTCGGGTGCGCGCCGGCGCAGCACAGCACGGATGCGCGCCAGCAACTCCTTGGTGGAAAACGGCTTGGCAATGTAGTCGTCCGCTCCCGCATCCAGGCCCGCCACGCGGTCCACCTCATCGCCGCGGGCGGTGAGCATGATGATGGGCACAGCCTTGGTGCGGGGGTGGGCGCGCCAGCGTTTGGCCAAGGTCAGACCACTCTCGCCCGGCAGCATCCAGTCCAGCAAAATGACATCGGGCAAGACCGCGTCCAGCTCCACTTGCGCGGTGGCACTGTCCATAGCCCAGACCGGGCGAAAACCGTTGTGGCGCAGGTTGACCGAAATCAGCTCAGCGATGGCCGGCTCGTCTTCAACCACCAGCACGCCGGGCAAACGTCTCATTTAAGCACCGACTCAATGTCTGCCAACGGCGTATGACGCACATCGGCGCCCTTGACGATGTAGATGATCAGTTCGGCAATGTTTTTGGCATGGTCGCCAATGCGCTCAATCGCCTTGGCCAAAAACAGCAAGTCCAGGCTCGGCGAAATCATGCGCGGATCTTCCATCATGTAAGTGATGAGCTTGCGCATGAAACCGTCGAATTCCTGGTCAATCAGGTCATCTTCCTTGAGAATCGCCAGCGCCGCCGTGGTGTCGAGCCGGGCAAAGGCATCAAGCGCCTTGCGCAACAGACCCGAGGCCATGTCGGCAGCCACGCGCAACTCCAGCGAAGGCAGGGAACGCGGCGCACCGCTTTGAATGATGGAGCGCACCATACGGGCAATTTTTTCGGCTTCATCGCCCACCCGCTCCAGATTGGCGGTGGCCTTGGAAATGGCAATCAACAGTCGCAGATCACGTGCCGTGGGCTGGCGCCGGGCGATGATGCTGGAGAGCTCGCGGTCAATGTCCACCTCCATCGTGTTGACCTTGGCCTCGGCGGCCGTCACCTGGTCGGCTACCTCCACGCTGAACTGCGACAAAGCGTAAATGGCCTGGCGAATTTGGGACTCGACCAGACCGCCGAGCTCCATGACGCGGGTCGACACCGCACTGAGTTCGCTGTCAAACTGGCTTGATAAATGTTTATCGCTCATAACAAAGTCCTTGTTGCTTAACCAACACGGCCGGTAATGTAATCTTCAGTTTCCTGTCGATTGGGCTTGAAGAAAATTTGCTCAGTGGCACCGAACTCAATCAGGTCACCCAGATACATGTAAGCCGTGTAATCACTGCAACGGGCAGCCTGCTGCATGTTGTGGGTCACAATGACCACGGTGTAGTCGGCCTTGAGCTCGATGATCAATTCCTCGACTTTAGCCGTTGAAATCGGGTCAAGCGCCGAACAGGGTTCATCGAGCAACAAGACTTCCGGCTTGATCGCAATGCCGCGGGCAATACACAGGCGCTGCTGCTGTCCGCCAGACAGACTGGAGCCGCTTTGTTTGAGCTTGTCCTTGACCTCGGTCCACAAGGCTGCCTTGCGCAGGGCCCACTCAACCCGTTCTTCCATGTCGGTCGCATTGAGCGATTCAAACAGCTTCACACCAAACGCAATGTTGTCAAAAATGGACATGGGAAAAGGCGTGGGCTTCTGAAACACCATGCCGACTTTGGCGCGCAGCAAGGCCACGTCCTGCTTGCTGGTCAACAGGTTTTCACCGTCCAGAATCACTTCGCCCTGGGCCCGCTGCTCGGGGTACAACTCGAACATGCGGTTGAAAACGCGCAACAAAGTGGACTTGCCGCAACCGGATGGGCCAATGAAGGCCGTCACCTTGTTTTCGGGGATCTCAAGGTTGATGCCTTTGAGCGCTTGAAACTTGCCGTAAAAAAAATCAAGCTTGTTGACCGTAATTTTCGGCCGCTCTTTTTTAACCAGGGTGTTTGTAGTCATCATTCGCA
>JAQSDS010000441.1 GCA_029946045.1 Rhodoferax sp. | reverse complement strand
TGATGGCTTGCAAGCCACCACGATGGCCGAGTTGGAACTAACCCAGGTCGAGCTCAAAGTCGCCTTCGATGGCTTGCCAGCTGTCCAGCGTGACGCCCTGCAAGCCGCCGCCGCACGGGTGCGCAGCTACCACGAAGCGCAACGTAAAGCCAGTGGCGAAAGCTGGAGCTACCGCGACCAAGACGGCACGCTGCTGGGTCAAAAAGTCACGCCGCTGGACCGGGTCGGCATTTACGTGCCGGGCGGCAAGGCCGCTTACCCGAGCAGCGTATTGATGAACGCCATTCCGGCGCATGTGGCCGGTGTGAGTGAAATCATCATGGTGGTGCCGACGCCCAAGGGCGAAAAAAATGCTCTGGTGCTGGCCGCCGCTTACGTGGCCGGCGTCACCCGTGCTTTCACCGTGGGCGGTGCCCAGGCAGTGGCAGCGCTGGCTTATGGCACGGCGACCATCCCCAATGTGGACAAAATCACCGGCCCCGGCAATGCCTACGTGGCCGCCGCCAAACGCCGCGTGTTTGGCACCGTGGGCATCGACATGATTGCCGGCCCGAGCGAGATTCTGGTGCTGGCCGACGGCTCCACGCCGCCCGATTGGGTGGCCATGGATTTGTTCAGCCAGGCCGAGCACGACGAACTGGCGCAAAGCATTTTGCTGTGCCCCGACGCGGCCTATATTGACCAGGTGCAGGCCAGTATCAAGCGCCTGCTGCCCGAGATGCCACGCGCTGAGATCATCGCCAAGTCGCTCACCGACCGTGGCGCCCTGATTTTGACCCGCAACATGGAAGAAGCCTGCGCCATCAGCAACCGGATTGCGCCGGAACACCTCGAAGTGAGTAGCCGCGACCCGCACCGCTGGGAGCCGCTGCTGAAGCACGCTGGCGCCATTTTTCTGGGTGCCTACACCAGCGAATCGCTGGGCGACTACTGTGCCGGCCCCAACCATGTGCTGCCGACCAGTGGCACGGCACGTTTCAGCTCGCCACTTGGGGTCTATGACTTCCAGAAACGCAGCAGCCTGATTGAGGTCAGCGAAGCCGGTGCCCAGACCCTGGGCCGGATCGCCTCCACGCTGGCCCACGGCGAAGGCCTGCAGGCGCATGCGCGGGCGGCGGAGATGCGGCTGCGCTGAGACGTTTGGGTGATGTGGAGGCCGGGGACGGCTTGGGATGGCCCTCCTTGTGGTCAGACGCCCATCAATTGGCTACCACCCCAACCCGTCCCATGCTTTTTTCCGCCAGCACATGCCTCAATGGACGCCTTTGGATATATATTTTTCCCCTTCTTAAGGTGTCTTAATTCTGCGATCAATCCTGATCATCTTTACAAAGCAGACACACTAGAATTCTCCACACATCTACAAAACGAGGAGAAATCATGGCGCGAAATAGGCGATTTGGAGCCCACATGTTATGGGTCTTGCTGTGCGCTTTCCTGATGCTGGCCAGCCCGGCTTTTGCCGCTGATCCGGTCGCCAAGAAGGTGTCTGCTGAGCGCGTGAACAAGAAGTCACCAGCCGACGCGGCCATCGGCAAGAAGTGCCTGAGCTGCCACAACAAGGAAGACGACCCGGGTATTTACGGCGAGTGGAAACGCAGCACCCATGCGGCCAAGAATGTGGATTGTTACGACTGCCACAAGGCCAAGGAAGGTGAAAAAGCCGCTTTCAAGCATGAAGGTGCTTTCATTCAGGTGGTGGTCACCCCCAAAACATGTGCCAACTGTCATGAGGCTGAAGTGGCACAACAGCAGCGCTCGCACCACGCCAAGGCTGGCAATATTCTCGCTTCCATCGACAACTTGCTAGGCGAAGTGATCGGCGGGCCGGCTGCAGTGACCGTGGGTTGCGTGCAGTGCCATGGCAGCACCGTCGAGGTGGATGCCAATGGCCGACCCACGCCACAAACCTGGCCTAACACCGGCATCGGCCGGATCAACACCGATGGCTCTTTGGGTTCGTGCTCGTCCTGCCATGCGCGCCACAACTTCTCGGCAGCGCAAGCCCGCACGCCGGACACCTGCGGCAAGTGCCATTTGGGGCCAGATCATCCGCAACTCGAGATTTACAACGAATCCAAACACGGCATTCTTTACCGCGCCAACATCAAGGAAATGAACCTGAATTCCAAGAAGTGGGTGGTGGGCGATGATTACACCGCAGCCCCAACCTGCGCGACCTGCCACATGAGCGCGACCCGCGAACAGAAGGTCACGCATGACGTCGGCGAGCGGATTTCCTGGACCCTGCGGCCAGCCGTTTCCACCAAGCTCAACATGGTTCGCCTGAGCAATGGCGACGAGTTTGACCAACCTGAAGGCAAGCCACTGCCCCAGGTGGGCGACGAGATCAAGGGTGCCAAAGTGACCCAGATCCTGACCTGGAAGCAGCGCCGCGACAAAATGAAGAATGTCTGCATCACCTGCCACAGCGGCAACACCGTGGCCGGTCATTACAAACAATTTGACGACCTGGTGGATCTGTACAACGACAAGTACGCCAAGCCGATTGCTGCGGTCATGAAAGAGCTGGAAGACAAGGGTTATCTGACGCGTGAACCGATGGATGCCAAGATCAAGTGGACCTGGTTTGAAATTTGGCACCACGAAGGCCGTCGGGCGCGCCACGGTGCGGCCATGATGGGGCCTGACTACGCCTGGTGGCATGGCATCTATGAAGTGAGCCAGCACACTTACTTCAAATGGATTCCCGAGCTCAAGGAAGTTGTGCGCAAGAAGGACGGCAACGAAGAGTTTGCCAATGCGCTCCTTGACAAGTATTTCAAACCCATCAGCGGGCATGACTGGTTCTTTAACGGCATGGGCAAGGACGCCATTGAAAAAGTTCGCAAAGGTTATGAAGACCGCTATGGCAAGGGTGCCCTGAAATAAGTGTCCTGGCCCATCGGTCGATCAACGGCTCTTGACTCAAGAGCCGTTTTTTTGCTCCTCGAACAGTTCCTTGAACGGACCAAAACATGATGCGTAAAAACTATTTCAAGCTTGTCGGCCTGTTGTGCACCACACTGCTGGTCTTTGGCAGTCCTGCCTGGGCGCAGGTGCCCGCTTCAGCCCCTCTGTTGAAGCAGGGCGACGAACAATGGGCGGCGGGCAAACTCGACCTGGCTGAAAAGACTTTCGAACAGGCCGTGAGCGCACAGCCCAGGTCTGTCGCCGCACGCATGAAGCTGGGCGGGTTACAGCTTTCCCGTCAGAACTTCAAAGCCGCCACGGAGACTTACAAGGAGGTCATCAGCCTGGATGCCAAGAATGGCAAGGCTTGGTTGGGTCTGGGTTTTTCGTACCTGCACATGGATAGAAATGATTTGTCTCTGGCCGCTTTCAATGAAGCCATTCGTGTTGAGCCGAGCTACAAGGAGAGGCTCGCGCCTGTCATGGCCAAGCTGACTGCGCCTTGAACCCAGGCGAGCGCTTGGCCGCGAACACTCATGTGCTTTTCAGCATGCCCTTTTGCTCAATGAAGGTCACCACCTGGGCCAGGCCATCCAGCGTTTTCAAGTTGGTCATGACAAAGGGTTTGAGCCCCTTGGGCGTGCTGCGCATGCGTGTGGTGTCCGCGTGCATCACGTCCAGATTCGCGCCCACGTAAGGGGCGAGGTCGGTTTTGTTGATGACAAACAAATCGCTTTTGGTGATGCCGGGGCCGCCCTTGCGCGGAATTTTTTCGCCCGCGGCCACGTCAATCACGTAAATCGTCAGGTCGGACAGTTCGGGGCTGAAGGTGGCGGCCAGGTTGTCGCCACCGCTCTCGATGAAGACAATATCAGCGTCGGGAAAATCCACCAGCATGCGGTCGATGGCTTCCAGGTTGATCGACGCATCTTCGCGGATGGCGGTGTGCGGGCAGCCACCGGTTTCCACCCCCATGATGCGTTCGGCCGGCAGCGCGCCGCTCACGGTCAGCAGGCGCTGGTCTTCCTTGGTGTAGATGTCGTTGGTGATGGCCACCAGGTCGTACTGGTCGCGCATGGCTTTGCACAGCATTTCCAGCAGCGTGGTTTTGCCGGAGCCCACCGGCCCGCCGATACCCACGCGTAACGGGGGCAGGTGTTTGCTACGGTTGGGGATGTGGTGCAGGGGTGTGGTCATGGTGTTGGTACGGATAGGGGAGGAAATGGCAAGGGCATGGGGCAAGGGTCTTGGCAAGGCTGGTCCATCACGCCTGCTCAAACGGATTGAGCACACCTAAGCCGCAAGCGTCGAAATCGCGCACGTTGCGGGTCACGATGGTCAAGGCGTGAATCTGGGCGGTGGCGGCAATCAGCATGTCGGCCTGGCTGTGTGTTTGACCACGTGCCTGCAATTGACCGCGCATTTCACCGGCGCGTCGGGCAATGTCAACGGTGATTGGCAAGACGGTATGGTGCTGCAAGAAGCCATCAAACCAGTTCAGTAAACGCTCTGTGGGCCGCCAACTCAGGCCAAACATGATTTCATCGACGCTCACCACTGAGATGGTCAGGCGTGGATTGACGCGTTGACGCCCGTCCAGCCAGCGCAGCACGCCAGCATCTGGCTGCGCGCGCATCAGTTCACTCAGCACATTGGTGTCAATCAGTTGCATGCTTGCCTCAGCGCGGTGGGGTCTGGCGCGCGGCTGCTTCTGCTTCGAGCATCTGCACAAACGCATTGGGTCGTTGGGTGGCGCTGCGGTCGGTCAGCGGCAACTGGGTCCACCCCGCTTCAGCCAGGGCAGTGCGAGCGTCATTGAACTGCTCCATCAGCGATGTTTCTCGCTGCGACGTGCGCCAGGCCGCGAACTGTTTGAATTCATCCGGGTTCACCAGCATGGCGACAGGCTTGTCGCGGTTGTAAATGGCCTGCGGTTCCTGAGCAGTCAAGCGCACTACTTCAGAAAACTGTTGTTTGGCTTGGGCAATGTTCCAGGTCATTTGGTGTCCAATTTAAAGGTTCAACTTGTCCATTTTAAATGGATATCTATTGAGGGGGTGATTCACATAGACGTTAAAAAATGGTGATTGGCTCTTGACGCGCAAGGGCTAAGACCTGAACAGCCTGGAATATTGCACCTCGTGCTGACTGCTCAAAATGGCCAGCATGGGGGAAAAAGCCTGACGGCTGTCGTCGTTCAGCGTCAGGGCGTGGTCAATGGCCGCAGGGATTGCTGCAGTCAAGGCAGACAAAATGCGCTGCCCGGCGCTTTGGCCCAGTGGCACCGATTTGATCGCGGCTTGCACCATGTTCTCGGCCCAGCCAAAGGCATAGGCCAACAGGCCATCGCGCACGGGCGCGCCGGTGGCGCTGGCGGCCAGCGCAAAGGCCAGTGGGTAGGTGGGTTGCAGCTCGGCCAGCAGGCCGATTTGCGCCGGGGTGGCCGTGGTGTGGTTGCGCAGCCATTCGAGCAGGGAACGCCCCATTTGTTCGGTTTGCGCCCGCAGTTCGCCGCTTTCGCGCGTCTGCAGTACCCAGGCGTTGAGGGTGGCAACGCGCTTCGCGTCGGCGGCCCGCCAGGCGGTTATGGCTTGGGCCACGAGCGCCAGATCGCCGCGCGCCAGATTCAGTTCAAGCTGATCCAGCAGCCAGGCAGCTGCTTCGGATTCAGTTGTGACCCGGGCCGACTCGACCGCCGCTTCCAGACCTTCCGAGTACGAAAAACCACCAATGGGTAGGGCCGGCGAAGCCAGCCACATCAGTTGCAGCAGGGTGGCAGCTGGTGCGGTCCCGGCCGCGGGTGCTGACATGGTTCAGTGTGCGTGCTGGCAGCCGGGGCCATGCACATGTTCAGGTGTGTCATCGTGCGGATGCGCGTGCGAATGGTCATGGCCGCCATGGGCGTGGCCATTGCTGGAATAGGCCCCGCTTTCTGGCTCAAAGGCCTCGTTGACTTCCACCACGATCAGGTGCATGGCACGCAGCATGTCGGCCAGAACATGGTCGGGCTCGATTTTGAGGTGGTCAGGCTTGAGCTCGATCGGCACATGGCGGTTGCCCAGGTGGTAGGCGGCGCGGATCAGGTCGAAGCTTGTGCCATGTGTGCTGCAAGGCGTGATGCGCAGCACGGTCTGCGGTGCAGCCAGCACCTTGATCAAGGTGCCGTCTTCGGCCACGAGCACATCGCCACCACGCAGCACGGTGCCGCGTGGCAGAAAGATGCCAATCTGCCGACCCAGGGCGTCGGTCGCTTCAAAGCGGCTTTTTTGCCGCACGTCCCAGTCCAACTCGACATGCGTCGCACGCTTGAGCAGCACCGACGCCAGGCCTTGGCCCTGCGGTATCAGTTTGGAGATCAGCAACATCAAAACAAGAAATAGCGTTGTGCCATCGGCAAACTCACAGCGGGCTCACAGGTGAGCAGTTGGCCGTCGGCACGTACCGTGTAGGTTTGCGCGTCGATTTCCATTTTGGGAAGGTAGCTGTTGTGCACCATATCCTGCTTGCGAATGCCACGGATGTTGCGCACCGAACTCACTTTTTTGGCCAGGCCAAAGCGTTCCTTGATCCCGGCGTTCTCGCCCGCTTGCGAGATGAACGTGATGGAGCCTCGGGCCAACGCACCACCATAAGCGCCAAACATGGGCCGGTAATGCACCGGCTGCGGCGTCGGGATGCTGGCGTTGGGATCGCCCATGGCGGCCATGGCGATGAAGCCGCCTTTCAGAATCAGCGCCGGCTTGACGCCGAAGAACGCCGGTTTCCACACCACCAGATCGGCCCACTTGCCGACCTCGATGCTGCCTACCTCGTGGCTGATACCGTGGGCGATGGCCGGGTTGATGGTGTATTTGGCGATGTAGCGTTTGGCGCGGAAATTGTCGTTGCGTGACGAATCCTCAGGCAGAGAACCGCGCTGTGCTTTCATCTTGTGCGCGGTCTGCCAGGTGCGAATGATGACCTCGCCGACCCGGCCCATGGCCTGGCTGTCGCTGCTCATCATGCTGATCGCTCCCAGGTCGTGCAGCACGTCTTCGGCGGCAATGGTTTCCTTGCGGATGCGGCTTTCGGCAAAAGCCAGGTCTTCGGCAATGGCCGCGTCCAGGTGGTGGCAGACCATCAGCATGTCGACATGTTCGTCGAGCGTGTTGACGGTGTAGGGCATGGTCGGGTTGGTGGAACTGGGCAAAAAGTTGGCCTCGCCCACGACCCGCAAAATGTCGGGCGCATGGCCGCCGCCCGCGCCCTCGGTGTGAAAGGCGCACAGGCCCCGGCCTTTGGTGGCGGCAATCGTGTCTTCCACGAAGCCCGACTCGTTGAGCGTATCGGAGTGGATGGCCACTTGCACATCGGCTTCGTCCGCCACGTCCAGGCAGTTGCTGATGGCCGCCGGTGTGGTGCCCCAGTCTTCGTGCAGCTTGAGGCCAATCACACCGGCCTCGACCTGCTCGTGCAGCGCAGCGGGCAGGCTGGCGTTGCCTTTGCCCAGAAAGCCCAGGTTCATCGGAAAGGCGTCGGCCGCCTGCAGCATGCGCTCGATGTTCCAGGATCCGGGCGTGCAGGTGGTGGCAAAAGTACCCGTAGCCGGCCCCGTGCCGCCGCCCAACATGGTGGTGATGCCGCTGGCCAGCGCTTCTTCGATTTGCTGCGGGCAAATGAAATGGATGTGGCTGTCGATGCCACCGGCGGTGACTACTGAGCCCTCGCAGCTGATGATTTCGGTGCCGGGGCCGATGATGATGTCCACGCCCGGCTGCACGTCCGGGTTGCCAGCCTTGCCGATGGCCACGATGCGCCCGCCCTTGAGTCCGATGTCAGCCTTCACAATGCCCCAGTGGTCCATGACCAAGGCATTGGTCATAACGCAGTCCACCGCGCCGCCAGCCTGTGGGCCGCTACCTGTGCCATCACGCGTGCGCTGGCTTTGCGCCATGCCGTCGCGTATGGTTTTGCCACCGCCAAACTTGACTTCCTCGCCGTAACTGCCTGCCGCCAGAGTAAAGTCTTTCTCGACCTCAATCAGCAAGCCGGTGTCGGCCAGCCGAACCCTGTCGCCCACGGTGGGGCCAAAAATTTCCGCGTAGGCGCGGCGTCCGATCGTTGCCATGCGAGTTTCTTTCTAGAGGGGGCCTTGTGTCAGACCGCGAAAACCATAGACGATCCTGTCACCGGCAAAGTCAACCAACTCGACCGTGCGCTGCTGACCTGGCTCAAAACGCACTGCCAGCCCCGAGGCAATGTTCAGGCGCATGCCTTGTGCTGCCACACGGTCGAACCCGAGCGCGCCATTGGTTTCGGCAAAGTGGTAGTGCGAGCCGACCTGGATGGGTCGCTCGGAGCTGTTGGTGACGACCAGCGTGCAGGTGCGCCGCCCGGTGTTGAGCGCATGCGTGCCGGTGTCAATCAGAAGTTCGCCGGGAATCATGGTGTGCTCACTTGCGGTTTGACACGGCCCACAGGGCCAGCCCAATCCCGATGGCGATGGCAAAGCCCAGCGCATCGCTGGCATGCCAATGGCTGCCCGCGCCCAGGCCGTGCCCCTCGTTGGCCCATACCGGGGCGCACAGCAGCGCAGCGTAAATCAACGGAATTTTTTTCATGGTTGTGGTCCGGGTTCAAACAATGGGTTGGTGCACGGTCACCAGTTTGGTGCCGTCGGGGAAGGTGGCCTCCACCTGGATGTCGGGGATCATGTCGGCGATGCCGTCCATGACGTCAGCGCGTGTCAGGATGGTACGGCCAAAGCTCATGAGTTGCGCCACGGTCTGGCCGTCGCGCGCGCCTTCCATGACAGCGCAGCTGATCAGCGCCAAGGCTTCGGGGTAATTGAGCTGCAGGCCACGCGCCTTGCGGCGCTCGGCCAGCAGGCCAGCGGTGAACAGCATGAGTTTGTCTTTTTCACGAGGGCTAAGTTCCATTTCGTTTTACTCAATGCTTTGATAAGTCAGCTCGTGCGGCCGCAAGAGCCGGCCGAACGCGAGGGGTGAGATCCATATGAAGTAGCCAGCAAAAGTCGTGCCTGGATGCCTAGGCATTAAGCGTAACCCGCAGCGCGCATTGGGTATCCAACTCCGCGAATGTCCCCCGGATCGGACTGCGTCCGCTCCTCCTCCTTTATTTCGCTACGTTGGACACCCAACGCACACTGCTAAACGCTGCTGGCATGGCATGAATACTGCACCGTTGTGGTGTGACTTCAGATCAAACGCCTTATTCCAGTTCAACAGCTTCAGACGCCCCGTCGCAGCGTATCACGCTGGTGCGTCGCGACTACAACGCCTGGGTGGCCAGCGAAACGCTGGAAGACTATGCCTTGCGCTTCACGCCGCAGGGTTTTCGACAGTGGTCGCCCTGGCGTGTGGCGCAAACCGCGCTGGGCGGTGCTGCCGCTTTTCTGATTCTGGAGGCGGTGGGCGCCACGCTGCTGGTGCAGTACGGTTTTGTCAATGCGTTCTGGGCGATTCTGGCGACCGGGGTGATTATCTTTCTGGCCGGTTTGCCCATCAGCATCTATGCCGCCAAGTATGGCGTGGACATGGACTTGCTCACCCGCGGCGCTGGTTTTGGCTACATCGGCTCGACGCTGACTTCGCTGATTTATGCCTCGTTCACCTTCATCTTTTTCGCACTTGAGGCGGCGGTGATGGCCTACGCGCTGGAGCTGGCGCTTGATATTCCGCCACGCTGGGGTTATCTGATTTGCGCGCTGGTGGTGATTCCGCTGGTCACGCACGGGGTCTCCACCATCAGTCGGCTGCAGGTCTGGACCCAGCCGCTGTGGCTGGTGATGTGGTTGCTGCCGTTTGCCTTTGTGCTGTGGCGGGAACCCACGGCTTTCTCGGGTGCGATGCACTATATTGGTGACAAGGGGCAATCGGATGGTTTTAGTCTGCCCTTGTTTGGTGCAGCACTGACGGTAGGTGTGGCGTTGATGACGCAAATGGGCGAACAGGCCGACTACCTGCGTTTCATGCCCGCTTTGACCGCCGCCAATCGCCGAAACTGGTGGCTCAGCGTGCTGCTGGGTGGACCGGGGTGGGTGGTCCTGGGGGTGCTCAAAATGCTGGGTGGTGCGCTGCTGGCCTACCTGGCCATCAGCCACGCGGTGCCGCTGGAGCGCGCGGTGGACCCCAATCAGATGTACCTGGCCGCCTACGAATACGTGTTTCCGCACTACGGCTGGGCGGTGGCGGCCACGGCGCTGTTTGTGGTGGTGTCGCAGGTCAAGATCAATGTCACCAACGCCTACGCTGGCTCGCTGGCCTGGAGCAACTTTTTCTCGCGCCTGACGCACAGTCACCCCGGGCGCGTGGTGTGGGTGGTGTTCAACACGCTGATCGCCTTCATGCTGATGGAAATGAACGTGTTTGCCGCCCTGGGCGATGTGCTCGGCTTGTATTCCAATATCGCCATTGCCTGGATGATGGCGGTGGTGGCCGACCTGGTCATCAACAAGCCCTTGGGCCTGAGCCCCAAAGGCATTGAGTTCAAGCGTGCCTATTTGTACGACATCAACCCGGTGGGGGTGGGTGCCATGGCGCTGGCATCGGTGTTGTCGGTGACGGCCTACCTCGGATTCTTTGGCTCGATGGCGCAGGCGTTTTCGGCGCTGATTGCCCTGGCCACTGCCTTGGTCACCTCGCCTCTGATTGCCTGGGCTACCCGGGGCAAGTACTACCTGGCGCGTCCCGCCCAAGCTTCGCCGACGGCTGATGCGGGCACGTACCCGCGCCTGCGCCTGCAGCGTTGCGTGATTTGCGAGCGCGATTACGAAGGCCCTGACATGGCCCATTGCCCGGCTTACCAGGGGCCGATCTGTTCGCTTTGTTGCACGCTCGACGCCCGTTGCGGCGACCTGTGCAAACCGCACGCCAGCCTGGCCACCCAGTGGACGGCTGCGCTACGCTGGTTGCTGCCCCGACGCAGTTGGGCGCTTCTGGACAAGGGCCTGGGCTACTTTTTGCTGTTGATGCTGGTGATCGCGCCGCTGCTGGGGGGCGTGTTCGGTTTGCTTTACCATCAGGAAACGGGGGCACTGGCGCTCTCTGTCTTTGATGTGCCCTTGCTTCAAACCGGTCAGGAGGCATTGCGCTCGGGCTTTCTCAAGGCCTACATGGCCTTGTTGCTGATTGCCGGGCTGGTGTCCTGGTGGGTGGTGCTGGCGCACCAAAGTCGCCGCGTGGCGCAGGACGAGTCGAACCGGCAAACCAGCCTGTTGCTGCGCGAAATTGAGCTCCACCGCCAGACCGATGCGGCGCTGCAATTAGCCAAGCAGGCCGCAGAGCGTGCCAATCAGGCCAAAAGCCGCTACATCAGCGCCATCAGCCATGAACTTCGCACCCCGCTCAACAGCATTTTGGGCTATGCCCAACTGATGGGTGAAGACCTGTCTATACCGCCGCACCGCAAACAGGCCGTGGCTGTGATCAAGCGCGGCGGCGAACATTTGCTCTCGCTCATCGAGGGCACGCTGGACCTCGCGCACATTGAGTCGGGCCGACTCACGCTCAGCCCCCGGCCACTGGCCTTTGCCGACTTCATGCAGGACCTGGCCGACATGTTTGCGCTGGAAGCCGAGCGCAAGGGCTTGCGTTTTGTTTTTGAGGTCCAGGGCAAGTTGCCGGCCGTGGTGCGCGCCGACGAAAAGCGGGTGCGTCAGATTTTGTTGAACCTGCTGGGCAATGCCATCAAGTTCACCACCACGGGTCAGGTGAGCTTGCGCTTGCGCTATGGCGTCGAGATGGCCCACATCGAGGTCGAAGACACCGGGCCTGGCCTGAGCGCGCAGGACCTGGCCCATGTTTTTGAGCCCTTTGCCCGCGCCAACGCGCCGGGCCTGGGTGCGCCCGGCGCCGGCATGGGCCTGACCATTGCCCGCATGCTGACCGACCTGATGGGCGGCGCAATCAGCGTCAGCAGTCAACCGGGCGTGGGCTCGGTGTTCAAGGTCAAACTCTTCCTGCCCGAATTACACACCAGCGTGCCGACTAATGGGGGCGGTGATACCCTGCGTGCTAAGGCTCCGGCCACAGCGCGTCAGCCGCGTTTGGGCTATGTCGGGCCGCGCCAGCGGGTGCTGGTGGTGGACAACGAAGAGGCCGACCGGGACCTGCTGGTGCAATTGCTGCAACCGCTGGGCTTTGAGTTGCGCACCGCGGCCAGTGGCCACGACGCGCTGGACTTGCTGGCCAGCGGCTACCAGCCCCACGCTGTGTTCATGGACCTGGCCATGCCAGGCATTGACGGCTGGGAAACCGTGCGCCGCTTGCGGGTGCTAGAACTTGCCACACAACGCCCCACCGCCCAGGTTGCCATCGTCTCGGCCAACGCCTTTGACAAGGGATTGGTCAACCCGGTAGGGCTCCCCAGTGATGATTTCTTTTGCAAACCGGTGCGCCACGCTGACCTGCTGGACTGGCTGGCCCAGCGCCTGGGCCTGGTTTGGCAGGAAGCCCAGACGCCCGTGGTGCAAGCGCCCAAAGCCGTGCCAGCCACTGCGCTGGTGTACCCGGACCGGGCCCAACTGGACGCCTTGCAGGAGGTGGTCACGCTGGGCTTTTACCGTGGCATCTTGAACCAGCTCGACGCTCTGGAAGCGGCACAACCCGAATGCGCGTTGTTTGTCGCCCGCATGCGCGAGCTGGCCCGCCAATTCCAGTTTGAAACCATGAGCCAGCAGCTGGCCGACATTGACCATGACCAACAACATGAATCAGGCACTTGACCGCACGCTGGACCGTGCCAACAGCGACGTGGTGCTGATCGTCGACGACGTGCCCGACAACCTGGCGGTGCTGCATGACGCACTCGACGAATCGGGCTACTCCGTGCTGGTGGCACTCAGTGGCGCGGCGGCGCTGCAGCGTGCGGCACAAGCGCTGCCCGACGTGGTGCTGCTTGACGCCATGATGCCCGGCATGGACGGTTTTGAGGTGGCGCGCCAGCTCAAGGCCGACCCG